>JASGVX010000046.1 GCA_030054735.1 Methanobacteriota archaeon
TGGATAATGAGATACATTAACTTTAAAAATAAGCCCACTTAAAATAGAGAAATTCAGGCATAAATTAACCTTATAGTAGAAAAAATTGACACAATTGTAGAATTAACTTTAGTTTTGAGACAGCCTGCAAAATTTATTTTTTCATCAGTGATTGTAAACAAATTAAAAAGAATAACTATTCAGCCTATCAAAACATCTCTATTGATATTGATTCTAATGAAAACAAGGAAAGCGAGAATTAACTTATAAACAATGAGGAAACACAGTCAATAGCCAGCAGTCAAAGAAACTCAAAACACAGAAATTTGTTTATTGAATGTTGGTAAAGATGTCTATTGATGTTGTTTTTCATTGGCTGAATAGTTACAAAAAAGATTTTTTCAGAATATTCCCTTTTAAAAAGACCTGTAGAATATTGCTAAAGTATTTTACAGGTCTTTTTCTGTTTTACTTACAACGGATATATTACCCCATAAAAAATTTATAAAATTTTTCGAATAGTTATTGACATATTCCAAAAATTGTATATAATATAATAAAAGTCATATGTCAATATCTCTATTTATTTTGAATTTTCAATTCTTGATATATTCCACTTTTTATAATCTTATTCCGTTGTCATACCGTCGAAATCGGCCTCATTGGCTTCGGCTTCTTCCTTCGTGGCGCGCACGATCCCATCCTTGTGGTGCGCCGGAGAATAGATCGTATAGAGTTTCAAATACTCCGTTTTTGAAGTGTTGATAACATTGTGCTGAGCGCCGGCGGGCACAACAACTGCTACCCCGTCACTGAGTTCATATTCGTTGCCGTCAATTATGCACTTCCCCTCACCTGCCTCAAAACGGAAAAACTGGTCGTTTTCCTCGTGAACTTCCATTCCTATTTCTTCCTCTGGCTTGAGGCTCATAAGTACAAGCTGGCTGTGCTTTGACGTATAGAGTACCTTACGGAAATTATCATTTTCCAGTGTGGCCTCTTCGATATTTATTGAAAATCCTTTCATGTTTTCAATTAATGGTTAATTGTATATATATACCTATTCGGCAGTAGTTCCGAATCTCCTTAGTTCAGAAGCTCGTTTTTTTACAAATAAGATATTATTAAAAAAGCAGTGACAGAAGGAATAAAGTCTTTATGCAGTTTTCCAGTAAAATCATTTTTTGATTGCTTATCAAATTATATTAAGAAAGAAGTCGAGTGCTTATCATTCGGTTAAGCGATTTATAAATATTAAATATAATCAAGAAAATCCTAAAAACGATTAGTGGAGACTATGTATAATACATACTTCAGGACTTGACAATACTGAAACTTTGAAAACAAATTAGCAAAAATTCAAGTAGAATGGGCATCAAGAACGCGTTTTTTGTGAAATGTTGGGGAAAAAATCAGAAATGATTAGGAATAATCATTCGGAGCTGCAGCAAATCGGAACTACTGGTAATCAACAATCAAATTATATACTATTTCCTTCACATAGTAAATATTTTACACCCATTTACTCAAAAAAATTCTGAAGTCATGATCTTTTATCCTGCAAATCTCTGCATCTTCAAGAACCTCAAATCCTGTACTCACGCTCTGATGAACATGTTTTCCAAGGGAGCGTTTTATAAGCTCTTCTTCAAGGAGACCTTTTGCCGTTGGGTATTTTCTCTGGACTTCAAAGACATACTTCCCACCTTCAATATAGCCGCCGAAAACATTTTCAGCCCCTTCGTACTTGGATTTGAATTTTTCGGCGTGTTCTCTTGCCCATACTGGAGGTCCGATTCTTTTTTTCACGTTGGAGAGGGTGCCCGAGATAAGTTCGAGCATGATCACGGTCTCGGGTTTCCCTGACCAGACGCCGGTTTTGACCACTGAAAAATCGTATTCGATCGCGAGAGAAGCTGCAGCCAGTTCCAATTTATAAAGCTGCGGATAGAGCACGTCGTCCACAACATCAGGGGTCTCAAATACAACAGCAAGCTGGGAACTTTTCCGGCTTTCCAGTTTTTCAAGAAATTCTTTATCCTCAATTGGCAGGGGAGAAGAAGGGAAAAAGAATTTGATTTCCGGGCTTTTTAAAAATTCCCGGCAGTGGTCTATAAACATGCAGAAATTGTCAAGGGAAAGGGCTGCTGCAACATTGCGTTTGGGATCTGTTGGGTCCACCATAACTAGGGGCTCATTTTGTTTCATTTCCGAGTGCTGCATAATATCTATTTTCTTTCCGGGTTTCCAGGAAGAGGCTGCTTTCACGGTTTTTTCAAAGGAACCATAGTGGATGATAAGGAGTTCGGTAAGGTATCCTGAAAATCCCTGTGTTTTTAATTCCGAACCGTAGACCCCGCCTCCGCGCATGAACTGCTTCATGAGCAGAACCTCGTCTTCCAGGCCATTTATGCTAGATTTTACAAATTCGTTATGGAAAGGAGTCCTGTCCACTGCGGATTTGAGATGGCACGCCGAAGGAACCCGAAAACAGGGGACAAGATCAACATCAAAGCCTTTGTAGGTAATATTCAGGTAAGGGTGTTCAGCATGGCGGTCTTCGGCACATTCTGCGTGTTTTGCAACTTCTCTGGCAATTTTCATGCCCTTTACTTCAAGTTCTTTTCTGGATGTTTCCTCAGGAAAGCTTATAAAAACATCAATATCGTAGGTTCCTGAAAGCCAGGTGCCTCTTGCAGCAGAACCCACCAATTTTACAAAAATATCTGGTATACGAAGTTTTTCTGCTGCCGCATTTACCTCTGCGGCAAGCTCTTCCTGAACAGCCATAAGTTCATTCCTTTCGGCTTCCGTGGGTTTAATCTTCTCAAGGACGGCAAGCTTCAGGTCTTCTGGACTGCTGAAATCTGTTTCCATGCCCTGGACAGCTCCATATATTATTTTTCGGTTATTTGCTAAGTTGTTTAACGTGCAAATTGATTCTGAAGTTAATGATTCTGAAGTTAATGATTCTGAAGTTAATGATTCTGAAGTTAATGATTCTGAAGTTAATGATTCTGAAGTTAATGATTCTGAAGTTAATGATTCTGAAGTTAATGAT
>JASGVX010000047.1 GCA_030054735.1 Methanobacteriota archaeon
AATATTTCTCAAAGATCTGAGTTTCAAAGGGAAACTCACGGAATTGAGGCTTTAATAATTCAACTTCTCCATACTTGGTAAGAAGGGTTCGCGGCTTGTAGCCGTTTCGACTAGCTTTACGGGATGATGTCCTCTCGTAACGTTCTGCACCGGCCTGGAGAAGGGCTTCTTCCTCCATGACAAGGTTTAAAAACCACATAATTAAACAACGAATTCCAGCTTCTTGATCGACAAGATAATCTTTTATGAGAGAGAATAAATCTACCATTGACTCTGCTTCCTTATTTTTGTGATGAAAGAAAAAGGATACAGAGTCAATCATATTTTACAGAACTTTCGGTACACTGAAACACTAGGTGTGTCGCGAATTTGCTGTAAATTTAAAGGCAAGTTCTTGTATTCTGTAAGATGAATTGATCGTGTGATCTCAAATTTTCGATCCGATAACTTTTTGAGATTTATGATTTTACAGAAATTAAGGCACACTGCCTTCTTTCCAGTCCTTTACTTATCAAAAAGATTTTCTTGCATCCTTAAGAGAAAGTTTATCTATACCGAGGTGTTCACATAAATCGTGTATAGTTACCTTGCACGAAAATAATAACGATTGTCTAAAGTTTAAAACAGTGACCATCCTGAAAATTCATGGATTCAGAACATCTGATATCTTTATTTACTTCAGCATATGCCTTAACAATTACATGTTATAATCTTGGCATGTTATAATCTTGGCATGTTATAATCTTGGCATTTTTATAATTTCAGAGGAACAAAAATGGATTCTGGTGCTTCTGATAATAATTTTACTACTACTCCTGTTAAGGGGGCAAAAATAGTCCCGAATATGACTGTAGATGAGCTCGTGAAGGAGTACGCCGGTTGTGCTTTTGGAGCAGGCAGGCTGGCTGAAGCCGTGGATATCTATTACGAGATGCTGGCTTCCGAGAATACTACGAAATTTTTCGGGCTTGCAGGAGCAATGACACCTGCAGGTATGAGAACTATTATTGCAGACCTGATCCGGGACGGATACATAGATGTGCTTGTTACAACAGGCGCCAATATGGTACATGATACTGTTGAAGCCCTCGGCCTTCACCATTATAAAGGTTCAGACTGCGTAAATGATATCCAGCTCAGGCATGAAAGCATTGACAGGATTTATGATGTTTACCTCCCTGACCAGCACTTTACCGACCTTGAAGAGTTTCTGCAGAGCGTTTATGCAGGGCTTCCGAAGGAAAATGTCTCTATACGCCAGGTCCTTACTGAAATTGGGAAAAATCTGGACGATGACTCCTCAATCCTGAAAACCGCCGCCGAATTGGAGGTGCCTATCTACTGTCCTGCTATTCAGGACTCCGTAATAGGGCTCCAGGGTTGGCTCTATAAGGAAGGGAACCCTCTTTATGTGGACGCTTTTGCAGATATGCACGAATTCATGGATATCTGTTTTGAGGCTGAATGTGCAGGCGCCATGCTTCTTGGAGGAGGGGTTCCCAAGAACTATATATTGCAGTCAATGCTTGTGACACCCAGGTCTTTTGAATATGCAATCCAGCTAACAATGGACCGTCCCGAAACTGGAGGCCTCAGTGGTGCAACTCTTGATGAAGCCCGGTCCTGGGGAAAAGTAGGAGAGGATGCAAAATCAGTAACTGTATATGCAGACTCTACAATAACTCTCCCACTTATTGTTTCAGCTGTGAGGACGCGCCTTTTGAATAGGTGATATGATGGAAAGGAATACCTGTCTGATTCTTGCCCTGGACGTAACCAACCGGGAAGAAGCACTGAAGATTGCAGAAGACGTCCGGGAATTTGTGGACGCAATAAAGGTAGGCTACCCTCTGGTTCTTGCTGCGGGGCTTGAGATTATAAGAGAGCTTGCTGAATTTGCACCGATTATAGCTGATTTCAAGGTTGCCGATATCCCGAACACCAACCGCCTTATTTGTGACCTGGTCTTTAAAGCAGGAGCAGATGCGGTTATTGTTCAGGGCTTTACTGGCAGGGACAGCCTTGATGCCTGCATTGAACTTGCTTCAGAGTACAGAAAGGATGTTTTTGTCGTAAGCGAAATGAGCCACCCAGGAGGAGCTGAGTTCCTGCAGCCTGCAGCAGAGGCGATCACAAAAATGGCGCTTGAAGCCGGAGCTTTCGGGCTTGTTGCTCCAGCCACGCGCCCGGATAGGGTAAAGAAGATCAGGAAAATTATAGGAGACAAACTTACTATAATCTCTCCAGGCGTAGGCGCCCAGGGTGGAAAAGCTTCTGATGTGATTGCTGCAGGGGCAGACTGGGTGATTGTGGGCAGAAGTATTTACAAAGCAGAATCTCCTAAAGAAGCCGCCTGTGAGATTGCTAAAGAGATTCAGGCTGAGCTCCGCGGTGAATACTGAAGAACATTTATCTGGGAATAAACAATTCCCTAAAATATTTTCCAAATCTCATATACGTGCCTGTGATGAAAAATCTGGCTGATTTCATGATGAGCCCTATGAGTTCTGAGGCACATAAAATGAGTGCCTCATGAATAGTACGAAAGTTAGGCGGTTCACTGTCAATTCTTTTATCTCTCTTAAAAAAGCTGTGAGAGCTCTTTTATTCGTATTCAATATTTTAAAGTGATTTTTCATCTTTGGCGAAAAGCTAAAGAAATACTTAGGAATAGTTGAAATATGACTTCAAGTTTTTCACTTTGCTAATGGCTCTATAATTGCACTTCCTAATATCATTAATGATAATAAGTGTTTGAAATTAAATTTTTACCATTCCTTAATTAAAAATTTAAAAAGTTTGTAGCTTATATCCTATATTGGCAGGTCGACATTAAAAATCAGAACATTTTTCTTGATGTCGTTTTATGTAATCCCCTGGCTAGAAATGAGATTGAAAGTTGCTTAGGAATAGTTGAAATATGACTTCAAGTTTTCACTTTGCTAATGGCTCTATAATTACACTTACCAATATCATTAATGATAATAAGTGTTTGAAATTAAATTTTCATCATCCCTTAACATGTGGTTCAACTATCACCACATATATAAATACTGGGCCATTTTTTCATAAAAGTTTAGTATGCAGGCTGTCTCAAAAATAAAGTTAATTCTACAATTATGTCAATTTTTTCTACTATAAGGTTAATTCACATCTAAATTTCTCTGTTTCAAGTGGTCATGTTTTTAAAGCTAATGGTTCTCATTATCCAATTGTAGAAATGGTTTGAGTTTTGAGACAGCCTGTATGAGATATTATTAATTGATCATATGTAAACCTGAAAGTTACGTACAAATACTGCGTATTATTTCAAAATCGGCATCAACAAAAATTATGAAAAATTGAATGTCGACCTGCTGAAAGAAGGGTTAACGCAAAATTTCGAATAAATCTCCAAAAACGATAACAGGAAAATTGTTATTTTTTTGTAGACATCTGCGGAAAGTTAGATAAATCCAATAAATTGGCATTGTAGATCTTGTCAAATTAGTAATCAAGAGTCCATATAAAAAAAGAGTAATCAGGCTGTCTCAAAAGTAAAGTTAATTCTACATTTGTGTCAATTTTTTCTACTATAAGGTTAATTCACATCTAAATTTCTCTGTTTCAAGTGGTCATGTTTTTAAAGCTAACGGTTCTCATTATCCA
>JASGVX010000048.1 GCA_030054735.1 Methanobacteriota archaeon
CCTCCATGACAAGGTTTAAAAACCACGTAATTAAACAACGAATTCCAGCTTCTTGATCGACAAGATAATCTTTTATGAGAGAGAATAAATCTACCATTGACTCTGCCTCCTTATTTTTGTGATGAAAGAAAAAAGATACAGAGTCAATCATATTTTACAGAACTTTCGGTACGCTATCAAAACAAGGATTAAAACCCTACAATGAATTATACTTTTATTTAAAGATTATTTTTTATTTTGATTAATATATATTTGAAAGCAAGTTACTATTAAGTATTGTTCTCATACAGATTAATAACCTGGTAAATTTAGAAAATTATACATATATGGATGTATTTTTTTGAAAGAAATTTATTAAGGGGCATTTAAAGTAATTGATAACAATAAACTTCAACACACAAACTTGCCCCATGACATTAAGATATTTTTTAAGAAATCAGGCTTGCATCCCTCCCAAAAATTAAGTAATCTGAAGGAGACTGGAAATGCTAAAGAAGGTATGCACTCCATCTGGAGTATGTCATTAGCTGGAGAAACTGGTCTGAACCAGGAAATCCATAATGTAACATAATTTCACTAAGATTGTGTCTATCTGGAAGGAGAAAATGCAAGAGCACTGAATTGAAAACGAGGCGATAAAATTGACGAAAGTAATAGAAATCTCTCCAGCAACGAGACTTGAAGGCCACTCCAAGCTCACCCTGAAGGTGAACGATGAGGGCATTGTCGAGAGAGGAGACTGGCTCTCAATCACCCCTGTCAGGGGTATTGAGAAGCTCGCCATAGGTAAGACAATGGAGCAGGTCCCGAAAATTGCTTCTCGGGTCTGCGGGATCTGTCCCATAACCCACACCCTGGCGGGCACCGAGGCCATGGAGGCTTCAATTGGCTGCGAGATCCCAAAGGATGCAAAACTCCTGAGGGTCATTCTCCATGCTGCAAACCGCGTTCATAGCAACGCCCTGCACAACATTCTGATCCTCCCGGACTTTTATATTCCGGGGACAGAGAAGAAATTCAATCTGTTCGCCAAGGAGCAGCCTGCCAGAAGCGTTATGGCAAGGATTGCCCGCATCCGCGAGATTGGACAGACTATTGGATCCATTGCAGGCGGTGAGGCAATTCATCCGTCCAACCCGAGGATCGGTGGGATGTACCACAACGTGAGCCCACGGGCGAAACAGAAGATGGCCGACCTAGCTAAAGAAGGTCTTGTCCTTGTCCACGAACATATGGAGTTCATGCTTGATGTCATCAGGAACATGCAGAACCGGGAGTTCGTCGAGGTTGCAGGCAAGCAGATCCCGATACCGAAGACGCTTGGGTACCACAACCAGGGAGTCATGGCCACATCCTCGATGTACGGCTCATCCAGTCTGGACGAAAACCCCACATGGGACGTCTCCAGGTGGAAGGAGACCAGGCCATGGGATTGGTACATGGGTGAATTAACCGTTGATCTTGAGGATCCAAACTATCCAGTTGGAGGCACCACTAAGGTCGGCACCAAGGTCAACCCCCAGATGGAGGCCTGTACAGGTGTTCCGACTTACGACGGCCAGCCTGTTGAGGTCGGCCCGAGGGCAAGGCTTTCCACCTTCAAGAACTTCGACGAGAAGGGAACCTTTGCTCAGCACATCGCCAGGCAGATGGAGTACCCCGGCTGCTTCTATACCATTCTAAAGTGCCTTGACGACCTGAATACTTCGGGCAAGGTCCTTGCCGACCACATCCCACAGGGAGACGGATCTATGGGCTGGGCCGCAAACGAAGCCCCACGCGGGACAAATATCCACCTTGCACGGGTGAAGGACGGGAAAGTGCTCTGGTTCGAGATGCTTGTGCCCACTACCTGGAACTTCCCTACCTGCAGCCGCGCCCTGACAGGAGCGCCCTGGCAGATCGCCGAGATGGTCGTCCGGGCCTATGACCCGTGTGTCTCGTGCGCAACCCACATGATCGTGGTAAATGAGGAGGACAGGGTAGTCGCCCAGAAACTCATGCAATGGTGAAGGAATGGATACGCTGTACTCCGAGATCGTGGTGGCAGGCTGCGGCAACCCGCTCTATGCGGATGATGGGTTCGGGCCCGCTGTAGTGGAGAAACTCAAGGACCTCGGACTCCCCGAGAACGTCACAGTCGTTGACGCGGGGCTCGGTGGTCCCCATTTCGTCTTTACTCTCCTCAATCCCGAGTCCACGAAGACTCTTATCATCGTGGATATTGCGGACTTTGGGGGAGAACCAGGTGAGCTCAGGTGGCTTACCGTTGATGAACTCCCTGTAGGGAGTTACGTGGACGCCCACTCCTGGGACCTGACCGAACCACTCCAGTACATCAAGGACGATATCCTAATACGGATCCTTGCATGCCAGAAGAAGTATGTTTCTGCCCCAGAAATGGTCATAGGGATTACAGACGAGGTAAAGAGAGCCATTCCCGGAGCTATATCTGAGATACTGAAAGAAATCAGGACGAACGATGGGACTGCTTAACTCCACCAATAAAACCATGGGCAGGAAAGCAAAGCCGGCTCATGTTGTGATGGAGAAGAAGATGGAAGCTACAAAGGAGATTAAACCAGTGACAAATAAGATCAAAATCGGACATGTGCACATGAGCGGCTGTACCGGCTGTCTCGTGTCCCTGGCCGACAACAGCATGGGACTCATAAAGATCCTGGACGATTATGCCGACCTCGTTTACTGCCTCACGCTTGCTGACGTTCGGAATATTCCAGAAATGGACGTGGCGCTCGTCGAGGGTTCAGTCTGCATCCAGGACAAGGGATCGGTGGAGGATATAAAGGAGACAAGGAAAAAGTCAAAGATCGTGGTGGCCCTTGGTTCATGCGCGAGCTATGGGAACATTACCCGTTTCAGCCGCGGAGGGCAGCACAACCAGCCACAGCACGAGTCTTTCCTCCCAATCGGAGATATCATTGACGTGGATGTCTACATCCCAGGATGCCCCCCAAGCCCTGAGCTCATAAGGAACGTCGCTGTCATGGCGTACCTGCTCCTGGAGGGGGACGAAGACCAGAAGGTCCTTGCGGGTAAGTACTTAAAGCCCCTTATGGACCTTGCAAAGCGCGGCACGACCGGATGCTTCTGCGACCTGATGAACGACGTGATCAACCAGGGTCTCTGCATGGGCTGCGGCACATGCGCTGCATCCTGTCCAGTGAGGGCAATCACTCTCGAGTTCGGGAAGCCGCAGGGAGAGCGTGACCTCTGTGTCAAGTGCGGCTCCTGTTACGGCGCCTGCCCGAGGTCGTTCTTCAATCTTGATGTGATTCCTGAATTCGAAAGCATCAGCGAGATAATTGCTGGAGCACTTAAGGAAGGTGAGAGTGATGATTGAAGATCCATATTTTGGTAAATACATATCCTGCGTCTCTGCACGTAGTACGGACAGGGAGATCCTCAAGAAGGCACAGGACGGCGGCATTGCCACCACCCTCATGGTCTTTGCTCTCGAAGAAGGGATGATCGACGGTACTATTGTGGCAGGCGAAGGCGACCGGCCCTGGGAGCCTGAGCCGATAGTTGCGATGACCCGGGAAGACATCCTCAAGGGTCGGGGAACGAAATACAGCATCAGCCCCCAGATCTCCTGGCTCAAGGAAGCAACCAGGTCTTTCGGCCTTGATAAGGTAGGGGTCACCGGTGTTTGCTGCCAGATTCAGGCGGTCAGAAAGGCTCAGCTCTATCCCATAAACATGCGTGACGTCCCAGGCAAGGTTGCTTTCACAGTAGGGCTCTTTTGCATGGAGAACTTCCCATACAAGTCCCTGCAGAGCATTGTCGAGGACCACGCGGCTCAGAGCCTGGGCTCTGTGAAGAGGATGGATATTACGAAGGGCAAGTTCTGGGTCTACACCGAGCGCGGAGACGTTGCTACCTTGCCGCTCAAGGCGACACACAAGTACGAGCAGCCCGGCTGCCACGTCTGTCTCGACTATGTCTCCAACCTTGCCGACATCTCTACCGGCTCTGTCGGAAGCCCTGACGGCTGGTCTACGGTCTTCATCCGCACCAAGAAGGGGAACGAGATCTGGTCCAAAGCGGTTGCAGCTGGCATGTTCGAGACGAAACCAATAGAAGAAGTCAAGCCCGGCCTCGATCTCCTCAGGAAGATCGCAAAAGAAAAGATCGACAAGAACCAGAAGACGATCGAAGAGCGCAAGACTTTTGGCGTAAACAAGGCGTTAAGGAATCCTTACGCCTAAATTTTTCTTTTTTTCAGCATCGAAATTATTGTGTAAGCTATCTGAATACGGGGGTGGGTTTGTTCTCATCCCCAAAACGATTTCGCTAAAAGCGCTGCAAATTTTCATTTTTGTACTGTTATTATGGGTTATAAACCAACATCAACAGTCACTGAGAAAAGTGCCTATTTATTTAGCATGAAAGTGCTTCCAGGTACTTTCATTTTTTGTGCCTGTTATTCGAAGAATTTCATATGCGTTTCATACATTTTTTGCATTTAACCTAAATTCAGCAGGTCGTCATTAAAAATCAGAACATTTTTCTTGATGTTGTTTTGTGCTATCCCATAGCTGGAAATGAAATTGAAAGTTGCTTAACATGTGGCTCAACTACCACCACATATATAAATACTGGATCAATTTTTCATAAAAGTCCAATAACCACGTTTTATTGGAAATCGATAGCAGGAAAAATGAAAATATGCGAAAATTTGCTGCGGAAAGTGGGTTGGCCGAGATTGAGATGATTTAAAATACTTTTATGTATTACCATTGTGGGTACTTTATTCTTTAATGATGGATTATAGTAATGCTATGTGCAATCATTGAAGAGTTACGTGGAGTAGAAGCAAAATGGAAAAAGCCAGGTCGAACCGGCACTATAAGCAGCAGAGACATTCCAGGACAATAAGATGCAAAATATTTTGTTGTTCTATAATACTTCTTTTTTTTAATGTCAATGTAATGTGTATTTCTTCTGCTTCTCCTATAATGGCGGTAAGAGTAGATTTTCACTCCCTACAAAACAGTCGAGAAGACATAATTACTTTGGAGGAAAAAATGAAATCCTCCGGTGTCAACACTGTAGCCTTAGGAGCTGGTCGCCTGGATTGGAACTATTTCAAATGGGAGGGGCATGAGAATTATTGGTCACAGGATGTAAAGAATACAGGCATCGATTTTTTGGCAGAAGATTCAGAGCGCTTTAGTAAGTGGGCAGATATAGATATTGTTGTAGATTTATATGCACCAAACTACATCAGAGAGCATCCAGGATCTTCTGCTATCTCCTGGTTAGGTGAACCTAGTAGCCATCTGGTCAGCACAATGGAGCTAGTTGAAGGTGATTTTGGTGAACAGATCCTGGAAATGCTGGAATACATTTCTACTAACTACCAGGCAGATTCAATATCTTTGACTGAATTGGCATACTATACTGAAGGTTATGGTGATGACGATAAAGCTGCCTATATGTCATATACTGGACGTGATGATTGGCCTAGACTTCCTAATGGATTAATAAGCATAGACGAAGCATCGATTGGTGAGTGGCGCTCTTATGAAGTGGGGCGTTTTTTAGACAAAGCTGCAAAAATCACCCATAAAAATAATAAAAAGCTTTATATGGATGTGCGAGTCAGTTGGGAAGACTTAAGAAAAGAAGCAACGGAATGTGGCCAATCATATCAGGTTATGCTGGAACACGTTGATAAGATAATTATATGGAATTATTTTGGGCTAAAAGATTATGACCCAAAAGTTACAAAGGAGATAGCCCATGAATATGGACTAAAATACGATCCAAACAGGATAATTATTTCTATTGGTCTCTGGAAAAAAGGTGACGATGTCCTTTCTTCTGAAGAGCTCAAGCAAGCTATGCAATTCTCCAGACAGGAAGGCATCTATAATCTCTGGATTACACCCAGCAACTATTTAAGTGACGAGCATTGGGAATCTATATCTGAAGTCAATAGCCGGGGGTTCAATTCCGAACTAAGTTCATTTAGTTGGAAAAATCATCCGGCTTTCCGCAGTATTTTTTTAAAAATCAATATTTTTCTTGATAGCGTTTTTTGTGAAATATTGGGAAAAAATCAGAAATGATCAGGAATAGTCGTTCGGAACTACAGCAAATCGGAACTACAGCAAATCGGAACTACTGTATATTTGATAGCTATAAATAAAGGAAATGAATAATGATTACTTCTTTTCAAGAAATTCTATGAACGAATCTAAATTACGCTCTTTCATTTGAACACAAAAATCATTATTTTTGTCTATGTTTTTATAATGTTCGTATAAGACATTTAATTGATTATGCATTGTTGAGTTTAGCGATTTATACCACTGTGCATAATCCTTAATTATGTTAACAGACATTGGACACAATAGCAACGTTAAACCGAATCCTGCTTCGGCATCAGGATAAATTACAAACGGAAAATTTCTACATGCTTGCGGCCTATTATCATATATTCTGCATTTTGTGTTTATCAATAATGGGCACTGTCCAACGATTGCTTTATAACATCCTTCCAGCTCCGATTTTACCGAATTCGATTTTAAAATATTTGCACTTTCTTTATCTACATTTTTTAAGATTTTCTCATATTCTTTTCTATTAAAATCAATAATATGACTTTTGCAGCAACTCGCATTACATGATTCAGGACAGCTATAATGTTTAAGTATGCTTTGAGTTTTTGAGGTTAACCAGTCATATTTATCAGAACGTTGTCTTTTATTCACAGCATCACCCAATTAAAAGGAAAAAGAGATGTTAAGTATATAATAGCTATTAATTACCCTATTTTATGAGTAATTTGAGGAAGAAATAGTTTTATTTCTCTTTAGATTTGGCTACATAAAGAATTTACTGTTTTAATTTTATTATCGAGCTTCGAAAATAATAGAAATAAGATAGGAAGTAAATCATTATGCTCTTGGCTTTGTAGCGCTTGATATTGAAAAACATGCTTTTCATGAAAAGCTCTATTATATTCCCCATAAAAAGGTGGGGTTAAGAAATTAACTTACAAGAACTTACTAACTTAATTGCAGGCATAGATGTTTCTTACAATGTGCCATCTTTAAGAGGATGTGATTGATTCCTTACCAGGGCTTCTACCTCCATTCCCGCAATTCTATTCTCAGACCATCAGGATCGGTAATCTCTGCATGGATGGATGTGCCCAGATCTATTGGCCCAAAGGTAACGTAGATGCCATGATCACGCAGGTAAGTAGTAGCTGCTTCCATCGATTCGACTTCCAGGGCAATCGCACGGTAGCCGTTTGTTACCGATGAAGACATAGGGGCGGGATTTTTCACACGTAGTAATTCAATGACGGTCTCACCTAATTACAGATAGGCGACCTCTTTCAGAGGCCGGGCTTGCACTGGCATCCGCGATACCATGCGAAATTCCAGTATATCCCGGTAGAACGCCATCGATCTATCAAAATCACTCGGTATAATCTTCACATGGTCAATACGTTTATAACACTGCTTATTTCTCACTTTATTCTCCTGTGACTAGCAAATACAAAAGCTAAATTGAAGTGAAAAAGAAAATAACAATATGTGAAATTTACGGAAACTTCTGTAGCTTATTTATTGATCTTGATCTTAATGCTACTATTAATATTTTCAGACTGGAATTGCAGTCTGTTTGTAAAACCGATAAAGACCCCTCATTTTAATGTGGGGAGCAGTCACCGGGGTTGGCTTATGATAATAAAGAAAATGGATCTGAAGAAAATGAATCTAAAGAAAATGAGTCTGCTAAAAAAACCACTCAACCCTTTCAGTGTTATTTTTTGGGCTTTCATAGTTGTGGTTTTTGCTGTTATGGGGCTGTTTTTTAAATGGAAAAAGGCAAAAAGATAGATTATAGTTCATGGGGAAAAATGGAGATTTATATGAAGCATTAATTGGTTATAGATTAATTTAGGAGGCAGCAACTAAGGAATGACGCAAATTTAATTTCAATGACTTAAATCCTACTGTTGCGTCAGTGCTAAGATGCCGTATATATTCGATTACAACAATTAAAAATCGTATAATCCTTGATGACTGACACGACACAACATTGCCATTAATGATATTGGGAACTGCAATTGTAGAGCCAATAGCAAAGTGAAAACTTGAAGTAATATTTCAACCATTCCTAAACTGTCTTGCCAGTGTCCATCCGATATATGCTCACTTTGTTAGCATGCGGGCGTTGAAGGAAGTTTTCATAGGATCAATTACAAAGAAATTTAAAAACTAAGAAAACTATCAGGTTCTGTGTATCTCGGTGGGCTGAGATAAATTTTCAGTAAGTCCTGAAGCCAGTCTGAAAGTTAGCCCCTGAAAACTAACCAGCAGTATCAAAAATTGAATGGATTATATATGGGAATTATGCACAAATAATAAGCATAATAGTACAGACTTGACTCTTCTTTAAATAAGTACAGGTGACTTTATGGCTGAATCTTTGCGGAAAAGAGAGCAGGGATATCAATGGACTGGAAGTGAGTATCATTTCATTTCCGATAAAGAAAAGAATAGAGGATATGTACGGTACAAAAATGCGAATTATGGTACATTTTATCTTGACCCCTCTCCCTATATGCATACTCCTTTTGACGATATCTATGTTGTTAAAGGCTGTACTCTTCCTCCAAATGGAAAGCTAATAGATATCACTGTCAGGGAAACAGGTGAAATGGTAGATGTCGATCCTGAAGCTTACATTAAGAGATATACTGTCAATTATGTTTTGGACTGGAAGTCTGGGAATCCTAAGAAGATGAGGAAAACTAATTTCAGTAGTTCACTAATTTTTTACTTTTCCTTAAACGATGTTTTCCGATACCTTTATATACTATGAAAACGCCGCCGTATGTCTCTTTTCACATCTAAATCTAGATATGGTTCAAGAATCGAATT
>JASGVX010000049.1 GCA_030054735.1 Methanobacteriota archaeon
TGGATAATGAGAACCGTTAGCTTTAAAAACATGACCACTTGAAACAGAGAAATTTAGATGTGAATTAACCTTATAGTAGAAAAAATTGACACAAATGTAGAATTAACTTTACTTTTGAGACAGCCTGTGTACGGATCTTTCTAACAAAAACTCTTCTTTGAGAACGCTCTTTGAGAACGCTCTTTGAGCTTCCTCCTCCATGAATAAAAGGCAAGTGAATAACTATTATAAGGTTAGGAAGATTTACTCCATAATTTTTCATTGATTTTTATATTGAGAGTACGTATTCTAACTTGCCCCAGATCATCCTTATTTTTACTTCGATGCAAACTTTATTAATTAGTTTATGCAATACAGTATGACTAAATTTATTTATCTTTTCCTTTCTTCAACTATATTTTAAAAAATAAAGGAAAAATACACCTTTATTTTTAAATAACAGAAAATAAAAATTTGCTTAATATCAAATAACTGTAGAAAGATTATATAATAAGTTGCTGTATATATTATGTAAGGAGAAATCTGAAGGCGAGTGTATGGTTGAAGTGACAGAAATCTCGGAAAAGAAAAGTTTTATTTCGGGGTTAAAAAGGGCTTTTGCCAAGCCTCTGAGAAAGATGCCGGCGTACGACCAGGAAAAAGACGGACCTCTTATAGAGCTTGAAGTGCCTGAAGGCTTAAAGGAGATAGAGAGGTACTGGCTTCAAGAGCCTTATGCTCTGGCATCGATCCTGGAAGACCGAAAAACAAGGTACTACAGGCTGGTTGAACCTGCCCTGACAAAGTTTGAAAAAGAGCTTCTTGAGAGGCTCTATGAGGATTTTCAGGACATTCTGGTTTTGAATCCTACAAGCTCCAGGATAGAAAAAGATGCACTCCTTATAGATAAAACACTTTTCCTTCTTGAACGTTACAAAGTTGAGATTTCAGCCTCGACAATTCACAAGATAATATATTATCTTAGAAGAAACCTGCTTGGTTATGAAAAAATCAACCCTCTTCTTTATGACCCTTATATTGAAGATATATCATGTGACGGTGTAAAAGTTCCACTCTATATTTATCATACTAGATATCTGAATATTGAAAGTAATATTTCTTTTGGAGAAGAAGAGCTTGACTCCCTTGTAATCAAGATGTGCCAGCTAAATAACAAGCACATTTCTGTTAGCCAGCCAATCGTGGATGCAACAATTATGGATGGGTCAAGGCTTCAGGCGATCTTAGGAAGGGAAATCACTCCCCGAGGCAGTTCTTTTACCATCCGTAAGTTCAGAAAAGACCCTATAACTCCTATAGACCTGCTGGGCTTTAAGACGTGCGATATGGAAATGCTGGTATATCTCTGGCTGGTCATTGAAAACGGCTATAATATGCTTTTTGCAGGAGGGACGGCTTCAGGAAAAACCTCAATGCTTAATGCCACGTCCCTTTTCATGCCTTCCACAGCCAAAATAGTTTCCATAGAGGACACAAGGGAACTCTTACTCTACCATAATAACTGGGTCTCGGGTATTGCAAGAGAGAGTTTTGCCGCAGATTCTACAGGAGAAATTTCCATGTACGACCTTTTAAGGGCGGCTCTGAGACAGCGTCCAGATTTCATAATTGTGGGTGAAGTAAGAGGTGATGAAGCCCGCACACTTTTCCAGGCAATGTCAACAGGACATGCAACAAGCTCGACAATGCATGCAGGAGATGTGCAGACTGTTATAAACAGGCTTACTAACGAACCCATAAATGTGCCTCATATTATGCTGCAATCGCTTGATGTGCTCTGTATTCAGGAACAGGTGTACATAGAAGAGAAAAGGGTCAGGAGAACAAGGAGCCTTGTAGAAATCCATAATGTTGACCCTGAGACAGGAGACCTTGGCGTAAACGAGATTTTCAGCTGGGACCCTTCTGAAGACGGCTTCCTGAAAGTTGGGGACTCCCATATCATGCAGAAGATTGTGCATGTTAGAGGATGGGATTTAAGCCAGATGAGAAACGAGATCGAGAACCGGAGAAAGATCCTTACTTACCTTTATGAAAAGAATATGAGGAGCTACATTCAGGTATCCCTTGTGGTGCAGGCATATCAGAGTTATCCGAAAATGGTTATGGAAGCTATAGAAAACGACACCTTACAGGGCATGATACAGGATATGGTTGCTTAAGAGGGGAGCATGAATTCTATTTCTGTGGACGAACTGGCATACAGAGCTTTTGGGAGTTTCTTTTATAATAGGAAGGAGAAGTTCCAGGAGCTCAAAATAAAGATACGCCACTCTCATATTCCAATGTCAGTGGACCAGTACCTTGCATCAGCTTTAATGTATTCGATGTTTGCAGGCATAATAGGAGGATTTTTTGGGTTATGGCTCGGGCTGAAAACTTTTGAAGACCCTGTATCCCAGCTCAGCCTTTTTGTGGACTCCACATGGGCAGGATTTGCAGAAGAGTACTTTTATTTGCTTGTTATCTTGGTCGCGATTTTGTCATTCATTATAAGTTTTCTTCCCGTCTTTGGCGTTGCATATATCTATCCGTATTTTCAGGCAAGTATCCGGCAAGCCTGCATTGATAAGTCTATGCTGCCGGCGGTAACTTACATGTACTCCCTGACAAAGGGAGGCATGTCGATTTATGATGTATTCAGGTCTTTGAGCAAGTATGACCATATATTCGGCACAAGCGCGGAGGAAATTTCCTATGTTGTGAGGGATATGGACTATCTGGGAAAGGACTTTATAAGCGCCCTTAATGCAGCCAAAGAACGTACTCCTTCGGAAGGTTTCAAGGATTTTCTTGATGGATTAATTCTGATTTCAAGCAGTGGGGCCATAACCGAGTATATGAAAAACAAGTCAGAGCAGTACCAGGATTTGGCGGAGTTGGCAAACCGGAGCCTGTTAAAGACGCTTGATGTCCTTGCGGAGGTCTATGTGACCGTGTTTGTTGCAGGCCCCTTATTCCTTATGACAACACTCATAGTACTGCAGTTTTTCAGGCCTGCTTCAACCCAGATACTTTACACGCTAATCTACATTATAACACCTCTTGCAACCCTGCTTTTCATAGTGCTTCTCGACACAGTGGGGGAACTCTCCATGAGCCCGAAAAAGGGCGAGGTTCCTGATTATCCTATAAACCTTTCCGATATCCCGGAACTAAGCTCAAATATCAGTGCAGAAGAGGAAGAAAAGAGGGGGAAAAAATTAAGGCAATACAGGCAGCTTTACAACATCAGGGATCTTGTTTTTAACCCATACAGGACTATCCGTGATGAACCAAAATATGCATTTTTTTTCGGAATTCCTCTTGGGTTTTACTATCTAGCCAGCCTTCCCGAGACTCTTAAAAAAAGCATCAATCTTAACTTCCACTTGAGTCCGAACTTTGACCAGATCAGCGATAGCAGCATCCAGTTTATCAGCGCAATTGATGACCACGTTGTTATTTTCATCGTCATTGCACTCATCCCTTTCATCATATTTTACGAGATAAGGGCGTGGAGAATGCGGAAGTTTGACGAAAAAATGCCTGACTTTCTAAGAAACCTGTCAAGCATGAATGATTCAGGACTTTTGCTGTCTAACTCCTTAAAAATAATGGCAGAATCCAAGATGGGGATTCTCAGTAATGAGCTTAAAAAATTAAAGGAGGACCTCTCATGGGGGACTTCCACTTCAAGAGCCCTGATTAAAATGGAGAACAATATCAGAACTGCTTCATCAAGCCGAATTCTCCATACCCTTATTAAAGCAAATGAATCTACAAGCGATCTTAAAAGTGTGCTGGCCATTACCGCAGAACAGGTCAAAAGTGAGGAAAGGTTGAAAAAGGAACGCTCTTCTGAGATGGTTGTCTACGTCGTAACTATCTACGTTTCTTTCTTTGTTTTCCTCTTCATAGTTTACGTCCTGGCTGTATACTTTTTCCCTGAAAGCTCTTCGTTTCAAGGTTCTTCTCAGGGGATGGGATACGGAGGAATCGGAAACAGCTACTTTAATACACATGAGTATACCATGATCATGTACCACTCGGCACTTATCCAGGCTTTTGCTTCCGGACTTGTTGCCGGTAAGATGGGGCAGGGTTCAATTTACATGGGCCTGAAGTACAGCGTCAGCATGATGATAATCACCTATCTAGTCTTTACAATGCTCGTTTAAGTTTTGAATTAAGAGTTGAAGGCCAGGGGAAAGAAAGGTCAATCACGTATATACTTGATTATATCGCTTTATGGATAGAATAATTCCTTAAAAAAGTAAAATGTTCCCAAAAATATGGGAATTATGCCCCACTCCCATTTAAAAAAGTTAATAAGTGAAATTGGCTTAAATGACTTATTTAAAAAAGGGGTCATGACCCTGAATTATAGATCAATTCTGGAAAAGCGAGTACATCCCATATATTCAATGAATATATTAAGAGATTCTTATGCATTCGATTTTCAATGATTTAGACACACGACCCACTTTCCCTTGCGCCGAAAAACAAACACATTAATTTTGAAGCTTGCAATACCATGAATATACTGATAATAGGATTCTCGCTTTTTGAGTACTCTTCTTTCAACTCGTGAATCCTTTTAAAAATTGTTCATTTCTCTCTTTCTCATTCAAAGAATCAAAAATGATTTCATTTGATTTTCAATTTCTTCAGAATACTTTGTGCAAGATTAATTCAGATTCCGTTTTTGTGCAATAAGTATAATCAGCTATGGTAGAGTGGAAACAGAAATACTTGAAATTATATATTTATTATCCCTTAGTAAACATCCTCAGGCTCAAAGACCTTTTCGCCCACAACTTCTCCTTCGAGATTTCTGTAAAAACACGACCTGTAACCCATATGGCAGGCCCCTTCTACCTGTTCCACGAGAAGGAGAATGGAGTCCATATCGCAGTCAATCCTGATTTCCTTAACTTTTTGCAGATGCCCTGATGTTTCGCCTTTTTTCCACAATTTTTGCCGGCTGCGGCTCCAGAAATGGGCAATTCCTGAGACTACGGTTTTTTCAAGGGCTTCCCGGTTCATATAAGCACACATCAGAACTTCCTTGCTGGTATGGTCCTGAACGATAGAAATAATCAAACCATTCTCGTATTTCAGGGTATCAAAGTCAATCATGCGAGATAGACTGCCAAACTAGTATAAATTTTCACGGTTTGATCCCAAGGACATCCTCAACATATGCCCTTAAAATTTCTGCAACGCTCCATGCCTGGGCAATGCATCCCCCAGGAGAGTAAGGGAAATTACCATCAAAAACTTCTGAAACCGTACCTATGCCTGCAGTCTCAAGATGCGTATCAAAACCCTGGAGCAGGGCACGCATATCCTCAAGGCTCTTTTTTGAATAATTCTGGACTTTTCTATAAGCCCCGACATAGGGTCCAAGAAGCCACGGCCATACAGTCCCGTTGTGGTAGGCTGAGTCCCTTCTTTCAGGTCCTCCCTTATAAAGCCCTATATAAGAAGGGTCATCTACTGAGAGTGTCCTGAGACCAAATGGTGTGAGAAGGTCCTTTTCTACCCTGTCCATAATAGCTTTTTCTTTTTCAGGAGAGAGCATTGTGTAAGGGAGTGAAACTGCAAAAATCTGGTTTGGACGAATTGAAGGGTCCTTAATTAGATTCCCGGACCTGTCATCAGAAACGGTATCGTAGAGGCAGTTAGCCTCGGAATTCCAGAAAACCCTTTCGAAGTTAGAGGCTACGCCGGCTGCAAAAGTTTCGTATGAAGATGTTTCCTTTCCAAGAAGGTCTCCTAGCTGAGAGGCAGTTTTAAGAGCGTTATACCATAATGCATTAATTTCACAGGCTTTACCTGCCCTCGGAGTTACAGGAATATTATTTACTTTAGCATCCATCCAGGTCAGCTGGGGGCCCTGCCGGATAAGATAATCAGAATCCATTCCAATTCCAAAATCTGTACCTTTACTATAATTGTCCAGTATTTCTTCCACTGTTTCCCAGATATCCGAAAGGAACAAAAGGTCTTTTGTATATGCAAAATAACGGCTCAGAGAATAAATAAACCAGAGAGATGCATCAACCGTATTATATACGGGTTCTCCACCGAAAGCCGGGAAGTTATTGGGGATCAGGCCGCGCCTGCAGTTGCTGGCAAAGCTTTTAAGGATGGATTTTGCGTCCTCAAAACGGCGAGGGATCAAAACCAGACCAGGCAAAGATATCATTGCATCTCTACCCCAATCTGAGAACCAGGGATAACCGGCAATTATTGTTTTTTCACCTGCAAGAAGGTGTTTTACGATAAAGGGGTCAGTTGCCCTAAGAAGTTTGAGGGCGAAAGGGTCAGTTAGCCGTGAATTGAAAGCAAAAAGGTTCTGTCGATTAACCTCTCTGGAATAGAGTTCTTCAGCTTTTTCAAGAGAAAGAGAAGAAATATTTTCAGTCGATGCGGCAATAAAAAAATAAGAGGCCCCCAGTTTAAGTTTGCTTTCGAAATAACCGGGATTGAAGTTATCTTCCTGGAACATAAGACCCCGCTCTTTCTCAATATCATATTCAAAATTATAGTACCACTTTGGATCGGAATGGTAGTGGAGATTGGATGAAAGCCATAAAGTAAAACCACTCGAGCTTTCCAGCCTCACCCCATTAGTTTCAGTTCTCTGAGAAAATGAAATGTCCTTAGAACGTGTAGTCCCGTGAAAACTTCTTGCGTTCACCAGAGGAAAAATTCTTAGAAAAGCCCCTTCTCTACGACACCTGACCTCATAGAGGATGCAGGTCGTATTACTATTATGCACCATGAAAACCTTTTTTTTCACGGTAAAATCTCCAGGCTTGTAAACCCAGAGAGGAGAAGGTTCCAGAATGAACTTTGAAAGGTAATTGAACCCTCCAGGATAAACTGTACCCGGGTATTTATGGGTTGCAAGCGGGTAAACCTCTTCATTAAGAGAAAGTTCTTCGTCCAGAGAGGAGAGGAGTAAAACCCTGCCTGAGGTATTCTGCGGAGCCGCAACAAGGAGCCCGTGGTAAGTCCTTGCCCCGGCTCCAATGACTGAAGATGAAGCGTATCCTCCAATCCCGTTACCTATGATCCATTCTTTTTCAATGCCTTCTTCATAAGTATTAAAAGAATCCCTTCCAAGCCTTATTCCACTCATAGATACCTGATTAGGATTTGATTTATTATATAGTTGTATATTTTGAAGGGAGGAGTTTAAACATAGAAGGAAGAATACGCTATGATAAGCTTGAAGATAATTATATTTTAATTGTAAACATAAACTATTTTAGCTGTGCAGGACATAAGAAAGTGAGAATCATGAAGCAAGACCTTTTAGAACTCCTTATTGATATTTTTAAATCAAACGGATACAAAGTCATAATATCCAGTCAGTATGACATCTTTGTAGAGAAAAATGGACATCAGGCTTATGTTATGTGTGCTCTGAGTCCAGATTACGAAGAAATAAAATCTTTTTCTGAAAAGATAAAAAGTTGTACCGGAATTTATGTAATAACCCAGAAAACCTCGGGAGAATTGGATGATTACGCAGCAGAACTCGGAATATACATCTGGGACAGAGATGAACTGGCTTTCCAGATTGGAAGAGCGGTTCTGGCAAATATGGAAAGAAAATCAAGGGATTATCAGATAGAATCAGAATTTTCCTCAAAGGGATATCAAAAACAGGAAACTTCTGCCCCTGAATCTGCTAAACCAGAATGGAAAAAGGAAAGCTTCGAGAAGGAGCCCTCTTCATCCGGGGAACCTGTGCCACTTCAAGAACTGTCGAGAGGAAAAGAAAGAGTCTCTTTTGTATCACGCAGCCCATCGCCAGTTGAGGAGAGAAAGCCTTTAAAGAGACTGGAGAATAGTGAGGCTTCCATAGTTGAAGAATATGAGATGCTGAACATCCAATCTGTAGAACCAAAGATTTCTAAAGATCAAGCGATTATGATTGCAAAACCATATATCAGCAGCCCTAAAGATGCGATTTTAAAATTCGTACCTTTCTGGAAATATTCTTATAGTGTTGAAGCAGAAAAAAAGTTCAGGTCAAAAGTTATGAGTATTACAGGAGAAGGAAAAGGTCTTCTTAATGCTATGAACAAGTCAAAAGTGAATATAGATATAGAAGGGTTTGGGATGCCTACCAGAATCCCGACAGTGCAGTATGAAGTAAAGCGGCCGAATCTAGATAAAAAACAGGCGGAGAAAGTTCTTTTTGATGCAATTATACGGGAAAATACACGGGAAATGCGCTTTAATAATCTGGAAGGGCAGGCAGTTATTTATGAGCATAAAAGTATTAGCCCGAGAGTTGATGATATAGAACTTGACATGGACCTTGTTTATATTCCAGTGTGGGAAGTAAAGGGAAAAAGAAATTCTCTTGAGATCAATGCTTATAATGGCAGTGTGCTTGAAGAGCCTGTAGATGAAGATGCCGAATTCCTGTAAGGAAGATCCAGAAAAATAAATTTAAAGAAATATATGATATAGAAAATATATTTAAGCCCTGGGAGAGAAAAGACTTCCAGGAGAAGGAGTTCACCATCTGCTCTTCAAGACTTATAATGCTTTTTCAGGAGAAAAAGAAACCGCCTCACATAAGCATTATATGTTTTAGATGCAAGAATATATAACGCATGTGAGTTATCTGTAAGCTGTAACGGATATCACTGTAAAGAAATTAAAGATCTTCAAATTTTAAATTAACCAAAAAAAGAGGTCATACTAATGATAGAAGTAACAGAAAAAGCTGCAACAGAGCTGAAAACACTGTTGGAAGAGGAAGGAAAGCCTGATCTTGCGCTCAGAATCTTTGTTGCTGGAATAGCATGCAGTGGAGTTCAGTACGGACTGGCCCTCGATGAGGAAGTAAAAGATGACGATGTCACAATGGAAAGTAATGGAATTAAGCTGGTAATGGCAAAGGATATCGAGAGGAGTTTCACTGAAGGCAGCATCGATTTTATCGAAGATGAAAACGGAAAGGGTTTCCTCATCCGTAACCCCAATGCTGGTGGATGCGGTTCCTGTGGCGGTGGATGCCATTAAATAAGTAAGACTGCGCTGAACGAATAAAATGCCCGAACCTGAAGAAGCAAATAAGGAATAAAACGCATATGAAATTCTTCAAATAACAGGCACAAAAAATGAAAGTACCTAGAAGCACTTTCATGCTAAAATAAAGGAGAAGAAAATCTATGTTTCCAGGAATGGGAGGCGTGGGAGGCCGGGGAATGAACCCGGCTAAAATGAAGCAGATGATGAAACAGATGGGGATCAGTGTTAACGAACTTAAGGATGTTGAAGAGGTTGTTATAAAGACTGCAGATTCTAACATTATTATAGAGAATGCAAATGTCACTATAATGACGGTCCAGGGTTCGGATACATATCAAATTGTAGGCGATGCAAAGGAAGTCCCCAAAGCTCTTGAAATCCCTGCCGAAGATATTAAACTTGTAATGGAGCAGACTGGAGTCTCCGAAGAAGAGGCCAGGGAAGCCCTGAAGAACTCAAATGGAGATCTGGCAGAAGCCATTGTGGCACTTTCTTCTGCCTGATTCCTTTTCTTCCCAAATTGTGATTCGGGAGCCCGCTGTCTGTTTCGCTTCGCTCAAGCAGACTAATCTGTGGTTTGGCAAATCCTTTACTTTTCAAACCTTATCAATCAGTATTTTGTTGTTATTTGAGGTTTTGCCATTTTCCATCAAATTCCTTATTTTTCAATAATATTTGGTTATAATATTTATTTTGTAAAAAAGATTATTTAAGATGATTTAAAACCAATTTAGTAAAAATATTACATCATTAATTATAATTATGATCATTTTCCTCTTATAAAATAGAAAAAAATTCTGTTTAAATTTTTAACACATAATTAATATTTATAATTTTATGAGATTTATTAAAAAAGATTATACTAAGGAATAGTTGAAATATGACTTCAAGTTTTCACTTTGGTAATGGCTCTATAATTTCACATCCCAATATCATTAATGACAATATGGGGTATAAGTGTTTGAAATTAAATTTTCACCATCCCTTAGCATCTCTTTGCTAATTTTCCTCTTATACCAGTTCAGATCAAGATTAATGTCTGTGCTATCGATTATGATCTGGCTTTCACTCTTTTACGATGAGGACAAACATTGTTAAGAACTCCAACAACGAAGTTGATAAACTGATCTGGATCAAAGCTACTCATAACGCTGTAAACTCATCTTCAGAAGGTACTGACTTGATTCTCATAAATTTTCGTAATTTTTTCTTATCGTCCAATTCTCTAACTACATAGGAAATTTCAAGGCAAAAATACATGCTCAGAATAACGATTTTCAGGGAAGGAATTGATTTTTCAAGAGGCAGTATTTTATTGTGCAAGAATTTGCTTGGTAGATCGCAATTCAAAAATTTTAATATTTCGGAAAGCAGTTTCCATTTGTAATCTTCGTGTGTTGGTATAAGCGGAGGTTTCATGAAAAATCACCATGGAAGGATAGTACATCCTCTGTAATAAATTTTACGGTTTTATACAAGATAAAATTGAATTTTAGATAAAAATAGAATGTATTTTTTTAAAAGAAGCTTAATTTAACGTCATTTTTGGAGAATAAAACATTTATATTACTTATTATTCTATAGGATTTTTTAGGTCCCTCATTTATATGTAATGAGAATTCCCCTATGCATTTTTTAACAAATGATCCTGGAAATAGCTCTAAAATCGAATAAAACTCTAAATACCGTATTGATTCCGTAATCCATATCCCCAAAAATAATATGCGAGGGGTGCGATTCGAACGCACGGATTCCTACGAAAATGGGTCCTAAGCCCATCGCCTTTGACCTGGCTGGGCAACCCTCGCACTAATGTTGTCTTTATTCGTGGTAAAATGAGAAAAATGATGATTTAAAACTAATTGAAAAAGGTTAAATGCGCCGACCGGGATTCGAACCCGGGTTTTGGGCTTGGAAGGCCCAAGTCATAGCCGCTAGACCATCAACGCAAACTGCAACACCCTAGAGGTATTTGTCAAATATAATGTTTTCGCTTGAAATTAAACCCGAATTCAACAGATTCTGTTAATTGATAGAGTATTTTAATACATAAAACGCATCGCATTGACACATTACATTTGAGTAATATGGTAAATGTCAAAAAAATCATAAGATTCAAGACAAAACATTTAATTGTATGATGAAAACAGAAGCATGAAGCTTATTTAGATATTCTAAACTCTATGCTTCTGTCAAATTTGGGTTACAATACTTCCTCAAATCTAATAGTTTTTTTGATATTTCTTCCCCAAACACAGGTAAAAATAGGGATGAGTAAGGATCAAGGAATTTTTCTGCTTATTTGATTACGTTGACTTTTGCATTCTTGTTTTACTTTTTTATTCTCCTATCTTTTTCATTATTTAATACCTGTCTATTCTTCTGCGGTTCTAAGTTCATTTTTCTTACTGCTTATTAAAGGAGGTTTTATCAAGCGTCCTTATCAAATAGGACTTACGCAGTTGAATTAAAAATCACGAGCGGAAGTGACTTAACTGTATAAACTCAAATAACGTTGACGGGCCCGCATGTGTCTGATTTTACATCCCAGCTGCGTAAGTCCTATCAAATTTACTATCTTATTTCAGTTCAATTCAAATCTGTTATTATTGAGTTAAATCTGAAACAATGTCTATGTGATAAAGCTCAAAAAAATCGTCATGATTAATACATATCTTAGTAAATTATTTTAACTATATATCTTAAATTTATGTTCAGAATATTATTTTAGTGTTAACCTGTATGCTAAATTATATGATTTAATTCCGTGTATCTATGAGTATATTCTAGTAAGTATATCTTAAACGATATGATTTATTTTTATATCGGTTAATTTAATTCCTTTATTAAACCTCTCTTTTTTGTTACAATTCGAAAAGGAATACTTATGTATCCTCTTCAAATCTTATGGCTTTTCAACCACAGGAAAAATATAATAGTTGTTCAATTAATTTATATCGTATTTTGGAGTAAAAAAATGGAACTTGAAGCCTTAAAGCAGCTGTTGTCGTCTTTGGATATCAATCCTGATGAGATTGAGGATGAAAGGTATGCCACCGCTTTTCGCATTCTGTTTGCTATCATTGAAAAGCAGAATGAAGAGATTGAATTCCTCAGAGCGTAGATCCAAAAGCTTCGAGACGAAATCAACTTACTCAAAGGTGAACAAAGCAAACCTAAGATTCGTGGCTCTAAAAAAATGAAAATATTTCTTCTGAAAAAGAGCGACAAAAAAGGCAATTTTCAAAGGATAAAGAGTCTAAATCAAAAATGGACAAAATCGAGATCCATCGAACTGAAACATGTGAAGTTGATAGATCCGTTTTACCCAGTAATGCATATTCTAAAGGTTATAGAGACGTAATAATTCAGGATATTTTCATAATAATAGAAACTTGTCGATTGGATATTAGTAAAGATGGCTATTGATGTTGTTGTATATAGGCTGAATAGTTACGAAATGATTTGGGTTTTTAGACATACTGAAATACCTGAGTTTCAAAGGGAAATTCACGGAATTGAGGCTTTGATAATTCCAGTTCCCCATACTTGGTCAGGAGTTTTCGGGGGTTGTAGCTGTTTCTATTGGCTTTACGAAAATTGTTTTGATCATAACGTTTTGCACTAAATTGTAGGGAGGCTTCCTCCTCCACGACAAGGTTTAAAAATCAGATGTTCAACTGGCGAATTCCAACTTCTTGATCGGCAAGATAATCTTTTATGAGTGGGGATAGATTAACCATTGACTCTGAATCCTTTTTTTTGGTAAAGAAAAAGAATACTGAGTCTACCATAATTTACAGAACTTTTGGTACACTACCCTTTTTAGCTTCTTCTTGAAGGACGTAAACTCTTTTAGTGATCTCATCACTTATTGTTTTTTTGTTTTCCAATATTTCTTTTGTTTGATTTATTATATCATCTATGTGGAGAGGCAAAGTATCGATCTGGAAAAACCTATATGGATATTCAAGTAATGAATAAAGCCCCTTAGTTTTATGACTGTCTGCGCTCCATAATAGTATTGGGGTTCCAGAAAGTACACAAAGTATTGATGCATGCCATCTGCCCGATATGAATATTTCTGATTTTGATAGAACGTGATATAGGTCTTTATAACTGCAGTTATTCAGATTTACCCTTCCTATTTTATTCTCTTTTACCAATCTATTTATTGATTCATGCCCACCATTAAACCCATCTACAAAAACAATTTGATCTGTAATATTTTTTAATTCTTTTATCAGTTTTGAATACATTTCACAAACATCCCATTTCACTTTGGTAGTACGGGATCGAATTCCAGATGAATCCCCAATACAAATATATGGCTTTGTAAAATCAATCTCTTTTTTTAATATTTCTGGAGGATGCCATATATTTTCTTCTGGTACAAAGGTGAATAACGCATCAGGAACAAGTTCAACATTGTAAAATCCCAACTCGTTTAGGTTTTTTATCGAGTATGGCTCCCTTACTGCAACATAGTCTAACAAAGGATACACATTTTTGACTATCTCAGCTGCATCCAAGTTATTCGGATCAACTGTGTGGTTAATTATTGCACAATATTTGTTTAAATGTTTTTTAATAAAATATGCCAAAAATAAGATGTAAAGTGCACCAATTCTATATACTCCTTTGCTATCAGTTCCGTTTACAATGTTGCCCTCTCCATTAATATAGATCGCATCTGCCCATTTCAACAACTCATATTCATATTGAAGTATTTCCCCTTTTAGTATCCTATGTGCAAATATTTCATAATATTTGAATAAATAAGGTATATCTACTCTATTTTCGATATCAGTCTGTTTGTTTATAATTTCCAAACCAATTTTTAAAACAACTCCATTTTTATCATACGGCTTTATAATTTTATATGCTTTAGCTAGAAATGAATTATTTAGTTCGGTATCCCACCCACTAGTAGGCGTTGGCTTGATAAAGCTTCTATAATCTATATATTTTACACTAGAACCATAAGTTTCAAAAAAGATTTTCTTCAAAGCTTCTGTTGTAGCAATTGCTCCATAGTTATTCGCAGTTGTTAAATCCCCAATCACTAAAATATTTTTATCAGGCTTCTTCATTCACAATCACCCCAGTTCTTTGCCCAATTACATTCTTCCCACATCTCAATTTAAAAAGGAGTTTCCAAAGGCATTTATGTTTACTTAAATTTGCAACCAGAAGTCTATATTTTAACCAAATACCTGTAAATAGGAATATTTTTGAAGAAATTTTAGTTTTTACAATAGGTGAACTATTAGATATAGTTATATCGATTTTATCCATTATGTTTAACAGATACTTAGGACGGCAAAAATTTAATTTCAAACACTTATACCCCATATTGTCATTAATGATATTGGGAAGTGCAATTATAGAGCCATTACCAAAGTGAAAACTTGAAGTCATATTTCAACTATTCCTTAGCTGTCTGCTTCCTATAAAATAACGCAAAATAAGCGTCAACAATTTTTTCTATACTAATTCCATTTTTGAGTGTTATTTCTTTGCCTAAATTCATCTAATTCAGGATTTCAAGAAGTTCTTTATTCCTAACTATGCAAAAGGTATGGCTAAATTTGTCCTCATTTTCTTTAACAAAATGTACATCTCTAAGAGAAATATCTGCATCATTTCCAAAAGGGTCCGTGCATATGAGACACCTAAGACATTTAAAATTTCCAATAAAACCCAAAGACGTTGTTTTCCTGAAGGAACACAATGAAGTTTATTTTTTTCTTTAATCTGGACATATCCTGGCCATCCACCACCTCGGTAGACTATTTCATCTGACATTTCATCCCCAAACATTTTTAATAAGTACTCAGTTGCATTGTATGAGGGCACATTATTACAAAAGAGTAAGATATGATACTTGATCTTATATTTCATTTATAATGTTTAAAATATCTTTCTAGTGATTGTATTTTACAAGGTGTGCCAACTGTGGCAAATTTTGCAGTCATACCTTCTATTTTTTTTAAAACATCCCCCATTGTAACGGGACAATATTTAGATCCTTTACTTTGGTACACTTGATTCAGATCATTGGGGATATTGCTTCAAATCTTTTATTTAGCATGAAAGTGCTTCCAGGTACTTTCATTTTTTGTGCCTGTTATTCGAAGAATTTCATATGCGTTTTTCCTTTTCTTAACAATAACTTCATAATCAACTATATTTTTCTCTATCAAGTGCATAATTAGCTGACTACTAATTCCTCTCAATGATGCGTTTTTCCTTAAATTTTCATTATTAGAGCCGTATACATATTTTACATCAGGAACTTCTTCAGTTTCAAAGTAATTGATCCCAGAACAAAATTTATAGCATATCCTACATTCAATACACTCTTCTAGGACTTACGCAGTTAGTTCTTTGCATATCGTTTTTGCTACAGTTTCAAATTTACAAATTAATTTAATGTGTATAGAGGGTTGCTTAAATATTCTGTCACTGCTACTCTTCTAATTTTCATCTTACTTTCAAACCATGATATCCCACTTTTAACTCTGTATAATTCCAGTCTCAGGAAAGCTCTTAATGAGAACATTATATGTGCTCTTTGCGACTCTTTCTTTCTTGCCTGACATTTTTCGACCCCACAGAACTGTTTTATTCCTCTATGATATCCCTCTATTTTCCACGACTTCTTTGCCAACTCTTCACGTTTTTCTTCTACCATTTCTTGCACATCTGTAACCCAGTGTTGCGTGTCTCCATCTTTTGAACTATCCTAAACACCTTCACAAATCCATATGCTTTGAGGTGTACCACAAGTCCTTCTGGAGGGATATCTACTGTTTCAAGTGGTACATTTCCCTGGTTGTCTGGATTTACCAAACGATTACCCTTTAACCTTGTAAAGAAGTGCCATTCTTTCTTCCTTATTGCTTTAAGGTTTTTCACACTTGCATACCATGTGTCAAACAGAACAAATTCAGGATTAAAACCACGTTCTTCGGTTTTGTCAAGCATATCGAGAAAATGGTCATTCTTTGTTTTATCGTCTTCATTTTTGTTATAAATTCTGAAATCGAGAGGTATAACGGTTGTACCGTCGGTCCAAACTAAGGTGATAAGACCTATTCCCTTTACAGTACGATGATGTTTTCCACTCCACTGATAGCGAACAAAACAGGCTGTCTCAAAACTAAAGTTAATTCTACAATTGTGTCAATATTTTCTACTATAAGGTTAATTCACATCTAAATTTCTCTGTTTTAAGTTGTTATATTTTTAAAGTTAACGGTTCCCATTATCCAATTGTAGAAATGGTTTGAGTTTTGAGACAGCCTGAAAAGATATTTTTTCTGCATATGGTTTATCTAATATTGAATCGTCAATAATTCGATAGCCTTTCTTAAGATCGACATGATTTTTTACTTCATCCCATAACGCTTCTGTGTCTGGTTCTTGCCTTTGAAGGCGACGAGTGAAAGCGTCATGAGAAGGAGCGTTAGGTATGTTTGGATAACATCTAGCAGCTTCAGTACAACTAAATACGTTAGAAGCTGCAATCAGAAAGTCAATGTAGTTAATCTCAGTACACCTGGGAGGATTAATGTCCACCACTCCATATTTTTGGGGAATTTCTCTAGGTAATTATATTTTAAATGAGATTAGGTTTTCGGTATTTCAACTGCGTAAGTCCTATGAGATTAGGTTTTCGGTATTTCAACTGCGTAAGTCCTATCTTCATTAATTTCAGGTTTAAAAAAACCATTAGCATCTATTTTTAGAGATATCGCACCTTTTGGACAAATCCCTTCACAAGCCCCACAGCTGCAACAGAGTTTACTTTCATAAGTATAACGTACATTCATATCTATACCAATTCATATTTTTGCAATTATTTTTTCTTGTCTTTGAACAATATCTCAACGATCTCACGAATAACCCCTTCTCCACCGTTTTTAGACAAGACGTAATCACAAATGTCTTTCACTTCATCTACTGCGTTATTTGGACAAAATGAAACTCCAGCTTTTTCTAATATAGGGATATCATTTATATCATCACCAACATAAATAATTTCTGAATCGTCCAGGTTGTATTTTTTTCTTAATTCCCCAAAAACGCTTAATTTATCTATAACTCCCAGATAAACTTCATCAACTTTCAATTTTTTAGCTCTATTTTCTACTATCTTAATGTTTTCTTTTGTAATGATTGCGGTTTTGATACCTTTCTCTCTTAAGAGTTGGATTCCCATTCCATCCCTTGTATTGAATTTCTTCAACTCATCCCCTTTTTCAGAATAATACATGCCGCAATCAGTCATTACCCCATCGACATCAGTAACAAATAATTTTATATTTCTCAGTTTTTTTTCCAGGTCCTTATTTGCTTTCTTTCTGGAAAAAAGTAATTTTTCTATTATTTCCCAATCACTAGGTTCATCAATCTCATAATATGTTTCTTCTGGCATTTTGTAATATGCTATATCTCCTGAGATCCTGCACTCAGTTTCTTGCAATAGTTTTTTTGAAATGATGTAAAAAGCACCGTTTTCGACCAGATAACCTTCAAAATCCTGCCTTCTGGGCCTATTTAGTGGATCATAATTCAAAGGTTTTACAAAATGATCTGAAGATTCCTTCCATAGAAAGCGTTTTTGTTTAACTATTGAGAGCAGAGAATCGGCTTTACTATTCTCAAATATTGTTATTGCTTCTTCGAGATCTTTTGATGTTAGAAGAGGTGAAGTTGCCTGGATCAAAATTATGTTTTCAAAATCGTGGGAGTTGGCAAATTCAAGCATCACAAATTCTGTACTTGCGGTATCTGTAGCAGTCTCAAGGCTTCGACCTACAACTTCAAACTTTTCATTTTCTATATTCTTTGCTGTATCAATAATTTTCTCTGAATCCGTGGATAGGTATACTCTGTCAATCTTACTACAATTAATTGCAGCTTCGATTGTCCAATAGATTAATGGCTTTCCGGCAATTTTCTTGATGTTTTTTAATGGTATGCTTTTACTATCCCCTCTAGCCGGAATGAGTGCGACGTATTTTTTCAAGTCAGAACCTCTTTAATTTATTTCTTTGAGCTTCTTCAATATCAAGAATCTCTTGTTGTTTGTATGTTAGTGATTTAGATACATTTCTCAAGTCTCTTGCTAGTCTTCTCATACCGTCAGGTTCCAGACTTGCAGCGTGGTCTGTTCCTTTCCATGTCCTATCAAGTGTGAAATGCCTTTCAAAATACTTTGCACCATAAGCAAGAGCAGCTACGTCTGCAGCAATTCCAAGATGATGGCCTGAAAAACCAATACCTTTTACTCTTTTCTCGAATTTCTCTCTTATTCTTAGTATTTCGTTTAGACAAATGTCCTCAAACGGAATCGGGTAACCGGAGGTGCAGCTGTATACTACAAGATCTTTTGCACGATCTCTATCTTCAAAAAATTTTACGACCTTCTCTTCCTCTTCATTTGTTGTCATTCCAAAAGATAAATGGACTTCTCCATCATATTCTTTGCAAAGGTAATCAAGCATATCAAACTTAAGATTGCACGCGGAAGGAATTTTTATTAGTTCAGGATTTATTGAGGCAATCTCCTTTGCAGCTGTTAAATCCCAAACAGACGTAGAATAAACAACATTCCAATCATCACACAATTTTTTTAGTTGCTTGTGTTGATCAAGATTAAATTCTAGAAATTCTCTATGTTCTCCATAAGTTTTTCCATAAGAATTATGAGGTACTGGATGAGGCGCATTATATTCTTCTGGAGTTAACAATTCTTTAGGAGTTCTCTTTTGGAATTTAACAACATCTACTTTGCAGAATTGAGCAGCTATTTTAATCATTTCATGAGCAGTTTCCATCTCACCTTTGTGATTGCAACCAATTTCTGCAATTACTTTTAGATCCATCATTTCCCCCTGCCTTTTACATTTGTTAAGATATCAAATCAATAAATACCACTCATAATTTTCTTTGATCCTATCTTTCAACAAAATCCTAGTGTCGTGTCAGTCATCAAGAATTATACGATTTTGAATCATTACAATCGATTATATACGACATCTTAACGATGACGCAACACTAGCTTTCCACCCCAGTTCATTCAACCTTGAAACATCCATCAACTTCCTTGGAATCCTATCAGGCTTTGAAGTAACATACCTGATCTCGCCTTCAAACTTTACAACCTCTTTTATTAATTACATAAGTTTACTGATTGTAACGTCCTCTCCAACTTTTCTTTTTTTTAAATTTCAAACAAATTCAGAATTAAACTTAGAATTAAATTTACTAATTTTCCATATATAGCTCATTTTAATGATCTCAGGCCTTGTGCCGAGAATTATTGCAATCTTCATATTTTTACCGCGTCCTGGGCGGGAGATTTCTTTAACTTCTTTAATTTTTAGTTAATTACTCTTTCAAATTATTTAATACATTTGGTTTGAGTAAATCATTTTTTATCTTTGTTTCTTCTTATTACCTTAACTTCCATTTTTTGTAGGGAATATATTGAATTTGAGAGTTTTATCTAATTCTCTTACTTTCTTAGGAACTTCAGTAATGATACTTTTTTCACCGAAATTTATATTTTTCACTTTTCTAAACTTCAACAGGATG
>JASGVX010000050.1 GCA_030054735.1 Methanobacteriota archaeon
TCAGGGCAGTCTTTGTTCCAGCAAAAAAATTGTGAAAAATCGATTTCAGAAGTAATTATGATGCCTCCAAATAATAATAGATTCAAGATTATATAAAACTATGTCTATGATTTGGGGACACGACCAATTATCCTATCAGAGTTTAATGATCCTGTTCTTCTCCAGAAACTCTGCAAGCTTAACGATCTCTTCAAGCTCAAAGTCCAGTTCTTCACCTTTCAGGGACGCTTTGAATAGCTCTCTTTTTGCAGGGATCTCAGCCACAACATTAGTGCAGTTGACCGAAGCCAGCACATCTTCCCTTATATCCGGCTCGACCTTATTAAGCACGAAATAAACACCACACCCACACTGTGTGCCAAATTCATTGAACTTTTTAGAAAGCCTGAGGGACTCAGAGGAGGGATCAATAACCACAAGGATAAGGTCAAAGTTCTTATCAACGCCGCGCCCAAAGTGTTCAGTGCCGGCTTCGGTATCCACGATTACAATATCATCTTTCCCGAGGTCAAGGTTTTCAAGAAACTCCCTTGTCAGTACACCCATTGGGCAGGCACAGCCCTCACCGTAATCATGGATTTTCCCAACAGCCATGAGCTTTAGATTTCCCTTTTCTTCAACAAATTCTGTAGGCAGGTCAGAAAAGCTCCACCTTTCTTTGAAAAAACGGGACTGCTGCGGGTCTGTACTCGCTCCCATCTGAGTCAGGCCTCCCAGAGAACTGGTCTTTGGAGCTTTCTGCTTTTCTTTAAACCCTTTTTTTCCTCCGAAATACTCCATAAGGTCCCTCGGAGCTGCCAATCCAAGCTGGCTGTGCAGCCCGTAATTGGACTCATCTATGTCGAGCACAAGCACGTTTTTCGTTTTTGCCATCTGCTTTGCCAGGAGAGCTGAAATTGTACTCTTTCCGCTTCCTCCTTTCCCGCATACTGCTATCTTCATATAGAGTTCACCTGCCCCAGTTATTTGTCCTTCAGGGTTAAAAGGACTTCCTTTAATGATTCTCTTTAGAGCTGTGAATGGAAAAAAGCTATGCAAGATCAAAATCTGAACTTTCACATGGTAAGGCAGCAGTAAGAATATATACCAGAGAATAAGTCAGAGAATAAGTCAGAGTTCAAAAGAAAATAGTCGAAAATAGAAGTAAACAGGCTGTCTCAAAAATAAAGTTAATTCTACAATAGTGTCAATTTTTTCTACTACAAGGTTTATTTATGTCTAAATTTTATGTAATAGCTCCTTATTAAGCGACTGAAGCCATATCTTGCGTTTTGGGATGAGCTCTTACAATTAATTTCTGATCAAATTTGTATCTGACCATAGTAGTTGCATTCACTTGTTTGGATGTATTTTTTGGATGTGATGCAAAAATAATTATGCTATTTAATTAATATAGTGTATGTTCTAACTCTTACGATTCCCGGCTTTTAAGTAGATTGGCTATTTATATTTATCAAGTATATGTGATTATGGAGATTAAAAGGGGTACTTACTTCATGGGATCTGCATTGAAAATCGGAAGCATACTGGGTATACCTATTAGACTGCATATAACTTTTCTTTTTATTCTTCCCATTTTAGTACATGTATTTGCAATCAGCCCATACCCTTATGGCTTTCAGGAAGTTGAGCCAACTGCGACAAAATACATGCTTTCAGCCCTGACCGCAATCCTGCTTTTCGCTTCAATCCTTTTACATGAGCTTGCACATTCATACATGGCAAAACGATACGGAGTTAATATTGAGAGTATCACGCTTTTCCTTTTTGGAGGGGTATCTTCAATGGAAGAGATTCCAAGAGATCCTGGACAGGAAGCAAAAATTGCTTTCGCAGGGCCTTTAACGAGCCTGGTCATAGGTACTGGCTCTCTGCTAATATATAGTTATATGATTATGCCAATTCCTGTACTTTTCGAAAATCCTGTTTTTCTTATATTCTGGATTCTCGGGGTCATAAATATAGTGCTTGGGATTTTCAACATGCTACCCGCTTTTCCAATGGATGGAGGAAGAGTACTCCGTTCTTTTTATGCCAGTAGAATGTCTTATGTTAAAGCCACCCAGAGTGCAGCTGCCGTAGGGAAACTTTTTGCTTTTCTGATAGCGATTTTCGGAATCCTCGTAGGAAACCTATGGTTTCCTTTGATCGCTCTCTTCATTTATGTCGGCGCTTCCGAAGAGGATCGCTCCACTCAAGCATCCGTAACTCTAGAAAATATTCTTATAAAAGATATAATGACAAAAGATGTAGTTTCAGTGTCCCCTTATATGAATGTTGAAGATCTTGTCCATTTCATGCTTGAAAAAAAACATATGGGTTATCCCGTAATAGAAAATGGTTACCTGAAAGGGATAGTAACATTTACCGATATCCGTCGTGTCCCTGCTCTTAACCGTCCTGTTATGCGGGTTTCCGATATTATGACAAGAGATATAATATCTGTTCCTTCTAATGCACAGGCGATCGATGCTCTCAAACTGATTACATCAAAAAATATAGGAAGAGTTCTGGTAATTGATAACGGGTCACTTGTAGGAGTACTTTCCAGAACAGACCTGGTCAGGACGCTCAGACTTAGATCAGAATAATTGACCAGCTTGAATATGGATTATCTTTCCAGGATGTTTCTGGGGTTCAGGCAAGGTTTTCAGCCGAAGATATTTCCTCACTGTTTTCATGTCAAAACATGTTTGTCGGGCGATATCACTTATGCTAAAGCCTTGCAAACACAAATTTCGTATCAATAGCCATTCCTCCGTTGTAAACATTATTTACAATCCTCGAACTTTTCTCAAGGATTGGAAATTGGGGAATTTTAATCCAGCAAAAATGAGGTTTTTTTCACTGGCATTGACATTTAAAGGCTATCTGAATGGTTACTGAAAATCATTATTTAAGAGGATTTCTACAGAGCCGAAAAAAGAAAAGTATATCCAGGTCTGGTTTCTCAGTTTAAATTTATTGAAATTCATAATCTCAGAGGAATTCTACAGAACCGAGATCAATAAATTTGATTTACTTATTTGATGACAATATGGACACTCCTTGTTTTTTACGAGACTAAAAATAAGGAGTATTTTTACAGTTTTATTTTTATAAATTATTAAGTAGTAAGACTCAGTTCCAAAATCTAGTGATTTCTACATTTTTTGATTGAAATTTTGAATTCCCCCGCAGAATTCAATTTTCGATCAAACTCAATATTCAAGCTCTCTGGCACAGGTCAATATGTCATGCTCAAAGAATTGTGCCATATTCAAAATCTAGTGATTTTTGATTTTTATGATTATCACTAGATTTTGGCATTGTGTCAGTAGTAATAGATGATGTCGCAAATTTGCTGTAAATATAAAGTCAAATTTTTGTATATTGTAAGAAAAGTTGATTTATTGATATCGAATTTTCAACTCAAGAGCTTTTAAAAATTTGTAATTTTACAGGAAAATTATCACATTGACAATAACAGAATTTGGGGTTTTTCTATAGAGCCAGAAGTGCAGTGAACTTGATATATCACAACAGTACATCAGATACTTTCTTATAGTGTTAAGAACAAAGGATCTTAAAATGTTAAATTTTTCTTTTATTCTATTGATGAAAAATAGAAACAAGGAGCTAGTAATGATTGCTTAATAATGTAAAAAATATAAAAGAGCCTTTGTTGATTACTATAATTGTCATATTTGTATTAATTTTTTTATTAGTATTTCCTATCTGGCAGGTAGGTTTTCACGAAATAAATAATGTTATAATAGGGGCAAAACTTGAAAATCAGTACCTTATGACATTAGTTCAAGCGTTGCTTGGGGTTACAATTATTATTGGATTTTATTATATGTGGCGAAGAGTTAGTATTGTGGAGAAAGAGCTGCATATTTCTAAAGACGAGCAAATAACTGAATGTTTTACTCGTGCGGTAGACCAATTAGGAGCTATTGATAAATTTGGGAAAGCAGTAATGGAGATTCGGTTGGGGGGAATATATGCTCTTGAAAGAATATCAAAAGAATCTGAAAAAGATTATTGGACAGTCATGGAGATTTTAACTGCTTACGTTAGAAAAAATTCCAGTAGTGATATCGTTGAAAACAAAAAAGCTACTCAAATATCCATGGATATTCAAGCTAACGAAAGTAAAAAGAGCGAATTACCAAAAGCAGGAAAAATATCATTAGATATTCAAGCAATTCTTACAGTTATTGGCAGACGTATACACTCTTTTAATGATGGAGAGAGTACAGGTCTAAATTTGAAAAAGACTTATCTTAAAGAGGCTGACCTAACATATGCTCACCTTGAATATGCTGACCTGAGGTGGTCCCACCTTGAAAGAGCTAATCTAAACTGGTCCCACTTTGAAAGAGCTAATCTATCAGAAACTCATCTTAACGGAGCTAATCTAATAGATACTAAACTTGAAGGAGCTTACTTAATAAAAACTTATCTTGAAGAAGCTATCCTAATAAGATCAAATCTTAAAAGAGCTAATCTATCATATGCTTGTCTTAAAAATGCTATATTAACGGAAGCTAATCTTGAAAAAACTATCATGATAAAATCTAATCTTGAAAAAACTATTCTAACAGGATCCAATCTTGAAAAAGCTAACTTACTTGGAGTTAACTTTGAAAATGCTAATCTTTCTGGGGCTAACCTTTATGGAACTAACCTTTATAAAGTTAATCTTGATAATGCTGACCTACGTCATACTAATATGGAAAAATCTAGCGATTTAACAATTTACCAGCTTTTAAAAGCAAAAACACTTTATGAAGCAAAATTTGACGAAGAACTTCGCAAATCATTAAAAGAAAAATATCCAGAAGAATACCAGGCTCTTATTAAAAAACCTGTTTAGATATTACAATACATAAGTAATATATAAATATAATTTATGATAGTAATTTGTGCTCTGTAGAAATCCTCTAAGTTCTGATTTTACCCAAAAATTATGAAACAGGCTGTCTTAAAAATAAAGTTAATTCTACAATAGTGTCGTGTCAGTTACCAAGGATTATACGATTTTGAATCATTGCAATCGATCATAAACGCCTTCTTAACGTTGATGCGACAATAGTATCAATTTTTCCACTAGAAGGTTAATTTATGTCTAAATTTCTCTATTTTACGTAGATCTGCTTTTAAAGTTAACGTATTTCATTATCTATTTGTAGAAATGGTTTGAGTTTTGAGACGGCCTGGATAGATATTTACCGTTTTTATACCACGTTTTTTCCTTTCTTTCAGCCCATAATTTTCCCCTTTGGTATTAATCGTTGTACAATGATGGAGCCGGCTTTCTGCCGTTGTCCTTCAATTTTTCACAATTTTCCATTCTATCGTTTTTCTGAAATACACCCGGGTTACTCAAACATGTATTTTTGTAATTTCTCGAAATGATGTTACTTTTTTGCAGACATATGCGGAAAGTCAATTGTAATCTTTCAGTGAGTTCTTTTGTTTGATATCCAAGACTCAAAATATAAGCAAGAACTTTAAGGGTTTTAAGCACAAAAAGAAAGAATATCTTCACGTTTCACAAATAAAAAAAAGAACGAGGAAAATTGGTTATCTTTATATGGCTGTCTTAATAGTTACATTGTTTGTATCTAAAATAGCGGTGGAGTTTCATGGTTGAGTTTAAAAGTATTATATCTTTAATAAATTTATTTTCCATTCTTTTATTAATTATATACCTTGGAAGCAAAATTCAACCACTGAAAAAAACAAGTCATAGAAATAAAAACATTGAATGGATTTTAATAGTAATACTAATTTTTCTACTACCGCATAATTTTTACTACCTAATAAACACAAATTCGAACATATGGTTTTGGATTATTTGCTGTTTTCTAAACAACATTGGACTATGTATAATTATAAAAATAGTTCTGCAGAGCAAGGTGAAAACTAAATCAGACCCGAAACCGATGAATATTCTCGTTATTGGAGCCCATCCAGATGACATGGAAATCGCCTGTGGAGGAACTATCGCGCGCTTTTGCGATGCAGGGCACACTGTGTGGTGTTTAATTTTAAGCCAGGGTGAACGTGGTGGTGTAAGTTCACATAGGGTTGAAGAAGCAAAGAAAAGCGCTAAGTTTTTAGGTCTTAATCGGATTGAAATTAGAAATTTTCCTGATACGAAACTGGATAATTTCATCTCTGAAATTGCCAACAATATAGAAGAAATCGTAAAAGAATTTAAACCAGATATAGTATTTACACATTCAAATCATGATCTACATCAGGATCATAGAGCAGTTCACCAATCAACATTGCGTGCTTGCAACAACCAGAACTCTATATTATGCTATGAAAGCCCTTCCACCACACAGGACTTCCATCCAAATTTGTTTATAGATATTGAAGATTTTCTCGAGATCAAAATAGAAAGCATCCTGCTACATAAAGACCAGAAAACTAAAAGATATGTACAACCAGAAAGTATTTATAGGACTGCCCTTTTCCGAGGTAATCAAGCAAAATCAAAACTAGTAGAGGGTTTTGAGGTAATTCGGATTAATATAGAAGGAAAGGGAATATTCAAATTGGACAAGAAAAGTGATTAATAATGAAGATTATGGTGACAGGTATTGGAGGGCCAGCCGGTCGTACTGTTGCATCCCTTCTTTTGGATAGAGGACATTCCATCGTCGGCGTTGACATGCAGCAAGTTTCGCTTTCTGGATGCAAGGTGTATATAGTTCCTCCTGCTTCACATCCTTTGTTTTTGGAAAAACTGTACAGAATTGCAGTCTTGGAGAACATTCAACTGGTGATTCCAACTGTGACTGAGGAATTACCAATCTTAGCCTCAGAATGGATGAAATGGTGCGATATCCCAATGGTCATTGGTCAACAGCAAGGAGTCTTCGATGCAAATGATAAATTTCTTACATGTGAAAAACTTTCGAATTCAGGAATACCCGTTCCCAAATATTTACTGCCTTCGCAGGTCTCTTCGCCTGAAGACATTTCGCGCAACCTGGGGTGGCCATGCCTGAGCAAGCCGAGAATAAGTAGAGGTGGTAGAGATATAATTCTCATAGACGTAAAGGATTGGCCTCTAATCTCTATGCTTGATGACAGATATATTTTGCAGGAATTCATCCCTGGAACAGAATACGCACCTAATGTATATATTGGAAAAAAATCTGTTGTCATAGTTTTAGAAAAAACTAAGTTAAAAGATGGAGTCGTGGGTAATGCACTTGAAGTTAAGCGCGTAAACGCTCCTGACGTGGCAGATATAGCTATATCTGCAGCAAAGGCTCTGAATCTAACTGGGCCAATGGACATAGATATTCGCCGTCGAAACGACAACACTGTTGTAGTTCTGGAAATCAATGCCAGATTTGGAGCAAATATTAGACATGCCAAAGAAATACTAGATGCAGTTTTAGAAGATTTTAGGGTTTGATGATGAAAATGCTTCTTTTAGTTTTCTATATTATAGGGCTCACATGTTTTTCTGTAGGCATCCTGACATTTTTATATTTTCCACTTTCTTTAGTTTTCGAATTACGTAAAAATAAACAGCCTATATTCAATGACGAGAGTCCCTTTGTCTCTATAGTAGTACCGGCCTATAACGAAGAAAAAGTGATATCCCGCTGTATAGAATCTATCCTGGCATCGAATTATTCAGAATTTGAGGTTATCTTAGTGGATGATGGTTCGTCTGATAATACACTTGAAAAGATGAAGCATTATGAAACGGACCCACGTGTAACTGTGCTAACCAAGAAAAATGGAGGGAAAGCCTCAGCTCTTAATATGGGGCTAAAATTGGCCAAAGGAGAAATAATATTCTTTGTCGACGCAGATGGTATTTTTGCACCCGACACCATAAGCAAGATGCTTAGTGGTTTTAGAAGTAAAGATGTAGGTGCAGTATGTGGTAACGATGCTCCCATTAACCTCGATACGTTTCAGACGCAACTATTGAACTTGCTTACTCATGTGGGCACAGGTTTTGTGCGTAGAGCGCTGGATACTATTGATTGTCTTCCAGTTGTGTCTGGTAATATAGGTGCTTTCCGGTCCAGTACTCTTAAAAAAACTGGTCCCTTCTTAGAAGGGTTCATAGGCGAAGACCTGGAATTGACCTGGCGTGTCCACAAGGCAGGTTATAAAGTAGCATTTCAACCATTGGCCATTGTGTATGTAGAAGTACCTTCAACTATCAACGGCTTGTGGAAACAGCGCGTTCGTTGGGCGCGTGGATTACTTAAGACCGCTTATATTCATCGAGATATGTTATTTAATCCTAAGTATGGCCTTTTTTCCTTTTATTTGGCGATTAACTTAATATCAATGATTATCATACCTTTGTTACAGTTGATATCAATCATACTGATACCAATTTTATTATTTTACAATGTTAACCCCTTACCCCCAGGCTGGATAAACATCATTGCTTGGCTTGGTTTGATTTATGCCTTTTTTACATTATCCTTCGCCCTGGCTCTTGACCGAGCCTGGGGAGATTATAAATATTTTTACGTAGTACCATTATGGATACCTTATTCATTAATGATGGATGTGGTAATGTTATGGGCAATCATAATGGAGCTACGCGGGGGCGAAGCGAAATGGAACAAGTTAGATCGAACCGGCATTATAAGCAGCAGAGATATTTCAGGACGATAACATGCAATATATTTTGTTTTTTTTTAATACTTCTTTTTTTTAATGTCAATATAATGTGTATTTCTTCTGCTTCTCCTGTAATGGCAGTAAGAGTAGATTTTCCCTCCATAGAAGACAGTCGAGAAGATATTATTACTTTGGAGAAAAAAATGAAATCCTCCGGTGTCAACACAGTAGCCTTAGGGGCTGGCCGGCTGGATTGGAACTATTTCAAATGGGAGGGCCATGAGGATTGTTGGTCATATGGTGTAAAGAATACAGGCATCGATTTTTTGGCAGAAGATTCAAAGCGCTTTAGTAAGTGGGCAGATGTAGATATCGTTGTAGATTTATATGCGCCAAAATACATCAAAGAGCATCCAGGATCTTCCGCTATCTCCTGTACGGGTAAACCCAGCACTTATCTGGTCAGCACAATGGAGTTGGTTGAAGGTGATTTTGGTGAACAGATCCTGGAAATGCTGGAATACATCTCTACTAACTACCAGGCAGATTCAATATCTTTGACTGAACTGGCATATTATACTGAGGGTTATGGTGATGACGATAAAGCTGCCTATATGTCATATACTGGACGTGATGACTGGCCTAGACATCCTGATGGATCGATAAACATAGATGACCCATCGATTGGTAGGTGGCGCTCTTATGAAATAGGGCGTTTTTTAGACAAAGCTGCAAAAATCACTCATAAAAATAATAAAAAGCTTTATATGGATGTGGATGTCAGTTGGGAAGACTTAAGGAAAGAATCGACGGAACGTGGCCAATCATATCGGGTTATGCTGGAACACGTTGATAAGATAATTATATGGAATTATTTTGGGCTAAAAGATTATGACCCAAAAGTTACAAGGGAGATAGCCCGTGAATATGGACTAAAATACGATCCAAACAGGATAATTATTTCTATTGGTCTCTGGAAAAAAGGTGACGATGTCATTTCTCCGGAAGAGCTCAAGCAAGCTATGCAATTCTCCAGACTGGGAGGCATCGATAATCTCTGGATTACACCCAGCAACAAATTAAGTGACGAACATTGGAAATCTATATCTGAGGTCAATAATCGGTGGTCCAATTCTGAAGCAAGTACCCGCAGTTGGAAAAATCATCCGGCTTACCGCAGATATCCTTCAAAATCTCACAAATATTCCGGCTATCGTTTTTCTGAAATACACCCGGGTTATTCAAGAATGTATTTTTGAAATTTCCCGAATTTTTAGACCAAACGATGACAGGAAAAACGCATATGAAATTCTTCGAATAACAGGCACAAAGAAATGAAAGTGCTGCAAAGCACTTTCATGCTAAATGTTATTTTTTTACAGACATCTGTGGAAAGTCAGATTAATCCTAGATTCCGCAGATTTTTTTTTAAAATCAATACTTTTCTTGATATCGTTTTTAAAATATATTAAAACGAATTGAGGAAATTAGAAAAATGAACTGAGGAAGGCAGTTATTTTCGGACTTAAGACTTGCATTTCCGGAGGCTTCTGATTAACTGCTAGATGTTACTCAGGACACTCCACAATGAGATCCCCAGGTTTCATCAGGTCTTTTTTACTTTCTGGTTTTTTTTGATTTATTTTCTACTTAGATTCAGGATCTTATCTCTTACTATTTATATATAGCACGATAAATGAAAGTTGTTTATACAGAGAGCTTCATATTTATTAGATAGTGGGGAAGAGAATAAATAAAGTGGGAAAAGGAGGATGGTTATTTGCAAAAGTTGATTTTCATGATGCTGTACACCTGCCTATTTATGGGCTTTGTGCTTGCAATTTCTCTCATTCAGTAATTGATCATAAACTGGTTTTGAAGAAGCAGCTTCTGGGAACGCACAGAAATGACTTCCACATCCCAGGTACGGTAACGCCTATGAGACTCTATTCAGAGGAGATAGATGCGGTATAAGAAAAGTGTAAATATAAACTGTAGACATAATAACTTACTAAAAATTTAGGAATTTATAAGATCTTATCAAAAAATTTTCTAGAAAGAAATTTTTGTTGGGGATGTCAAAAGTAAGAAGTTGTTCAAGTACCTAATATGAAAAATACAGGGGTTGCCCATGGTTAATGAAGATCAGGATGTTGAGAAACAAAAGATAAGATCCACATATGACGTTGTAATAATAGGTGCAGGGCCTGCTGGGTTGTTTGCGGCTTACGAGCTTGCAGGAAAGAAGCTGCAAATTCTTCTTATTGATATGGGCAGGGATATTGACAAACGCTCCTGCCCTATGAAAAACCAGAGTTACTGCATGCACTGCACACCGTGTGAGATTATGTGCGGAGTTGGAGGCTGCGGGACATTTTCTGACGGGACTCTGAACCTCCGGCCTGACATAGGAGGAGACCTCGCAACCCTTACCGGAGACCAGACAGAAGCCTGGGAGCTTGTGGACAGGGTTGATAAAGTTTTTCTGAAATTCGGTGCGCCTCAGGGTGTCCTCCTTAGCGAAGGCCCGGAAATAGAGGAGTTGAAACGCAGGGCTGCTTCTGTAGGAGCCCGCTTTATAGAGATCAAGCAGAGGCACATAGGTTCGGACAACTCACCCGCAGTTATATGGCGCTTTAAACAGGACCTTGTTGATAAAGGTGTGGATTTCCTGATTGAGACCGAAGTCCATGACCTGCTGATCAAAGACGGGGAGTGTAAAGGTGTTATACTCCCAGAAGGAAGAGAGATCCACGCAAATTATGTACTCCTATCTCCAGGGCGAAGGGGCTGCAACTGGGTTTCGGAAATGATAGAAAAGCATAATATAAAGGCCCGTTACGGTGGAATTGACATAGGAGTCAGGGTAGAAGTCCCTGCAATTATCATGGACCCTGTGACAAAAATCAACCGTGACCCTAAATTCCATATCCAGAGCCGCCGATATGATGACTTTGTCAGGACTTTCTGCACCAACAGGCACGGTTTTGTAGTAAAAGAGGAATACGAGGACTTTATTGCAACAAATGGTCATTCAATGGCAAATACGGAGTCAGAAAACACGAATTTCGCATTCCTTGTCCATATTAAACTGACGGAGCCTATGGAAAATACGACCAGATATGCCATCTCTATCGCAAAACTCGCAACAACTATAGGCGGAGGAAAATCTGTCCTGCAGCGTATGGGCGACCTGAGGCGCGGACGCCGGTCAACGAAAGAGCGGCTTGCCAAAAACCTGGTCATAAACACATTAAAAGACGTCACTCCAGGCGATATCTCTATGGCTCTTCCTCACAGGATAGTCATGGATATAATCGAGGGCCTCGAAACCTTAAACGAGATCATTCCCGGTGTTGCTTCAGACTCAACTCTGCTTTACGCCCCTGAAGTCAAGTTCTATGCCATGCACCTGGATGTAAACCGCCAGATGGAAACCAGCGTGAAGAACCTCTTTGCAGCAGGAGATGGTGCAGGCCTCTCAAGAGACATAGTTAATGCCGCTGCTACCGGAATTATGGCTGCAGAAGGGATTATGAAAAAGCCAGAAAAGATATGAATAGACTGAAAAATATGAATAAACAAACTCAGAGGGCTAAGAGGATTGAAAAATTATTTTGGCTTATGTGATTTTTATTTATTTAAAAGAGCTTGCGTTCCCATCTAAAATATCTGGAAGTTCCGAAAGGCGTTTAATAGATTTTACTTTTAAATTTAACTTTTCAAATTTTATATTTTGAAAGAGGTTTGAAGTATTTAACTTGTGGGTTGTGAGTTTTCGTTTTTTAGTTATTTATTGGGTAGATCTTTTGAAGTAGGTGTTGTTTATTAGTGGGTGTTCAATTGATGAGAACGCAATTTATACTATGCATTTGGGGTATATATTATTTTTAAAGAATAATTTTAGTACATGACTATAACCATCAATGCATCAAGATAACTTTAGTTTAAACATTTAAGGTTATATAAGTCATGTAATAAAACGTAGAATATATAATTATCATGAAAATTTAACCATTATGAAAAAAAAAAGTTTCTGCTTTTAAGAGTTTCAAAGAACAGATTATTTAATAAATAGTTACAGGATATTACAGTGATAATTTAATCCAACAGAATCTGGTAGTGTCCTTAAATTATTGAACAGGAACTCTAAATGTTAATAGTTCCTTTAAAGTCCATATGTGATCAGTTATTCCTTCTGCCATAGCTGGAGTCCTTTGAAACCATTTTCTTTTTCCAGAATCTATTTTTAATCTTAGAGACTTATGAGGTTTTATAAAATTATACCATGCTTGGAATAAATCAATCGCTTTCTGATGCATCCTTTTAGTTTTACTGAAATTCATTCCTTTTCTTATAAATCTTGCAAGAGATGTCCTTATCGTAAGGTTCATTCTTTCTACATAAGAAGTTCCAATAT
>JASGVX010000051.1 GCA_030054735.1 Methanobacteriota archaeon
AAAGTGGGGACTACATGGAAAATGTCCTTCCCTGGAATCAAATACTTGCTTTTCAAAATTTTAAAAAATTTAGAGGATATCTTGGGAATCTTTTTGAATTAAACCCTTCGATTGATTCATATTTCAATAACCTTCAAGTTTCAATGGGATATATGCCTCAACTTGAAGTATTGGCTTTTAAAAACATTTTCAAGTTAGAAGTAGCAAGATGCAAACTTGGATATTCTAATATTGAATCATTTATCAGAGATTACAACCAGAACCCAGCACTAAGGAATGAATTAAAAATCAAAAGCGGAGAAAAGATTACTCTTTCTTCATATCGACGAAACCTAATAACCATTTCTCCTCATCTGGTCGAATATGCAGAATTACTGATCCAAGAATGTAGAATTCTTAATCTTATTGGCGACAAAATATGTATTTGGGATCGAAGATTTTTTGAGTGTAATTGCAGCGGTTTGAAAAATAAAGAGACTGGACAACTTTCCGATCCAGATGCTGGACATAATGTCAAGAAAACAGGTAAATATAGTGTATTATCAGGAACAGGATACACTGATACATGTATTGTTGATAGCTGGTGGGGTTTGCCTGTTTATTGGGATGTAGTAAATGCTAGTGTTGCGTCAGCGTTAAGATGTCCTATATAATCGATTGCATCGATTCAAAACCGTATAATCCTTGATGACTGACACGACACTAGTAAAAATGACAACACTATATTTCAGGATACAATAAACCAATATATGAAATCAGCAACAGAAAAACCGCTTTTTGTGATCGCTGATGGAGGATTGGATAGTCATCTTTCTAATGAAACCGTAATTGAGAATGGGATTATTCCAATCATAGCTGCAAGAGCAAATAGTGTTGGAAATATTTTAAAAACAGAAAAGGGAAGCCACTTTAGAGCTCCATACATTCCAAGAAATTGTCATAAAATACTTGGAAAATTGTACAATATAAGAACCACTGTTGAAAGAAAAAACTCAAATGATGTAGTTGGATACAACAGGTCAAAAACAACAACAGGAGGGAGGGAATGGGCTAAAACATTTGTATCGATAAGCAATATTGCTACATTACTTACGGCACTTACGGCTTTTAAAGTTGGAAGACATGATCTGATAAGAGCACCAGGAGCTTTTAGAAAGTTGAATATCTGAGTGAGTAAAAGTAATTTTTTTAAAAAAAAGAGAGTTTAATGCGTTTAATTTAATTTTAAAGTATTAATAGCCAAATTGGCAAAGGCTCAATTAACTTTATTTTTGAGACAGCCCAGATTTATAAATATTAAATATAATCAAAAAAATCTTAAAATCGATTAGTAGAGACTGTGTATGAATTATACTTCAGGACTTGAGAATACTGAAACTTAGAAAACAAATTAGCAAAAATTCAAGTAGAATGGACATCAAGAACGCGTTTTTATTAAATATTTGGAAAAAAAATCAGAAACGATCAGGAATAATCGTTCGGAACTACAGCAAATCAGAACTAGTGAATAAAGAGATAAGTATATAAACCGTTGATGGCATTGGGACTGACATTAGTTATAGAGAATACCACCTCTGAGATGATATCAATGGATCCAATAGAAAAAATCTTTGGAAAAACAGCACAGATGACAGTCCTTAAGAACCTGATAGAAAATCAGAACGAACCAACCTACCTTTCAGGAATAGCTGAAGCAACCGGTCTTTCCCACTCCAGCGTGTCCAGGGTTATCACACCTCTGGTCGATTCAGGTGTTGTCCTGGAAAAACCACTTGGAAAACAGATCCGGACTTTTCAGCTGAACACGGAAAGCGCGGCAGCAAATTTGATAGTAGACTTTTACAACAAACTCAACAAACTGGTAGAATAAGTTTGAATAAGAAGGCATGGAAAGTTGTAATTAGAGGTTAGGCAGATTTACCAATCTCTCTTTCCAGGCTTTATATGGATATCGGACTTGCATATTGCAGGTTCAGATATTTTTTTATTTTTTAAGAGCCGGTTCAAAACTTAGAATTTTTGAGTTCCATATTGGCAGTGTGCCTAATTTTCTGGAAAAATCTCTATACCCTTTTCCTCTTGTTTTTGTGTTGAAAGAAAAAGGATACAGAGTCAATCATATTTTACAGAATTTTCGGTACGCTATCGAAGCGAGTTTGAGGCGAATCAAGATCCTTCTACTTTTTCCAGCGAGTTCATCCTTCTACTTTTTCCAGTGAGTTCATCCTTCTACTTTTTCCAGTGAGTTCATTTTGATGGGTTTGAGAGGAGCTCCGAATATATATCTACAGTCTTCTTTGCATGAGCTTCCCAGGTAAGTCCCCTTTGAATTATACTTTTTCGCCCAAACTTTCCCATCTTTTCTCTTCTGCTTACGTTTTCGAGTAATTTATTTATTTTCTCCGATAGTTGTGCGGTGCTTTTTGCGGGGACCAGATAGCCTGTTTCTCCTTCAATCATCAATTCCGGAATCCCGCCAACATCAGTTGCCACAACCGGGACCTCACAGGAAAGTGCTTCAAGAATAACATTTGGCCTCCCTTCTGAAAGTGAAGGCAAAACCAGCATATCAGCTGCTGAGATCCAGAGGGGAATATCCTCATGGTTTACAGGCCCTGTAAATTTAATGTATTTGGAAATTTTAAGTTCTTCTGCCCTTTTTTCCAGTCTTTTTCTAAGACCATCATCTCTGCCTACCATATAGAGCTCTGTGTTTATGTCCACAAAATTTTTTGCAGCTTCAATAAGATAATCAACGCCTTTTATTTTCCTCAGGGCTCCTATAAACAGGACAATATTCCTTCCCTGAGGCAGATTTAATATTTCTCTTGCCCTTTCTTTTCCTGCAGGCTTGAATATCTCCGTATCAACGCCATTAGGGACCACATCTACTTTACTTTCGTCAATCCCAAGATTCACTATATGGGCTTTGAGGTCTTCACTAACAGATAGGACTTTGTCTGCAAAATTCATGGCCTCTATAATCTGTTTTGATGTATAGGACCCTTCATAAGCTACTTTTCTTTCTATTGTTCCAAGGGCACTAATCACCAGAGGGGTTTTCCATTTCTTTGCAAGTTTCATCATTCCGTATCCATCAGGATATGAGAAATGAGCATGAATCAGTTCCGGCTCTGGTTTTATGTTTTTTATGGCGTACCTGTAAATGAAATGAGAATATGAAATGCCAGTTAAGGGGTAGAAATATTTTTTGGGGATGGCATAGATGTAACGTGGATAGTGAAGGTCATATTTTTCCGTGTGCTCAAGTCCGGGCAGTTTAGAAAAATTATGATACGGGAATGCAGAAAACGGAAGTACGAAAGCTTTTGGAGAAATAACTGTCACTTCTACTCCCTGGTTTGCGATTGAATCTATACTTTGCTTTATGAACGTTCCAAGTTGAGGGTAATACCTGTTAGGAAACTCCTGACATACTTCCAGTACTCTCATAATTTCTTTCCTTTTTTAATTCAGATGCCTCAAAAACACAGAAGGGAGAGATTTTCTCCTATAAATATCTCTCTTTGAAATGCACAAATATATCTTCATTCACTAAAATTCTTAATCTATTCTACAAATATATCTTCATTCACTAAAATTCTGAATCTATTCTCCTGGTCTCTAAATATTAATGATTGGAGTCCTGGGATAAGCTAATTAACTACTTTTGCTATTTAGATAAAGCGGCAATTATGTTTAAAAAAAGTAAGTAAAATTTTTCTGGTCTATTATGGCTCTTTTAGCACAAAATCAGGCTCGAATATACACATACTCGAACTTTTAAGGAATTTAAATAAATATACGGATGTGCTTTTGTTTGCGCCGGGCCAGAAAAGTATAGAACATGTTTCTGGAACAAAGTATGTGCCTGTGATAGATAAATAAGTACCTTGTACAGCCTTCTTATGAATTTATGCTGTTGTTTTATCTTCTGTACTCCTGTATTAAGGAGAGGCCTGAAGTACTTTATCTCCGTCAGAACTCCTTTCCCTTCTTCCCTATTGCCCTCTGTAAAACTCTTAAGATCCCCTCTATTATTGAAGTCAAC
>JASGVX010000052.1 GCA_030054735.1 Methanobacteriota archaeon
AAATTAGTGAAAGATACTGTTTTGAGTTTGATGCAATTGGTAGTGATGGTGATCATGTGCATCTTTTTGTTGGAGCTGAACCAAAGTATTCTCCTTCAAAAGTCATGCAAATAATAAAAAGTATTACAGCAAGACAAATCTTTAAAGAATATCCTGAGATAAAAAAACAGCTTTGAGGTGGTGAATTCTGGAGTGATGGAGGTTACATTGGAACAGTAGGAGACGGAACAACTTCTGATGTTATTAAAAATTATATTCAAAATCAGGGATACCAGGAAGAAAAAGAAGCATATCAACAAATGAAAATATTCGATTTTTGATAAACACTAAAACCAGAGCGCTGGCGCGAAACATACCCCGTTGCTTGCGGCGGGGTGCGCCAGCGCAACTTTGATTTTTGGAAAAACAAATCTTCAGTTAAACTAGTATCATGACAATTTAATTACATCGCATAATATTTGGCCATTTTCTCGTCAGCAATTTTTCTCGTAAATTTCCATTTTATCTTTCTTTCATGTTCGTTCCTTCTTTTATTCCACGCCCCTACTTCATGAACCAAAGTCTCTATGCCAGCAATCCTTCTTCCTGTACATTCTATATCCATTACATTGATCTCTATTTCTGCTGCATTCAACCAACTTGCATCTTTGGGAGTATAATGGAACTCTACATTTTTTAAAAGCTTTTCTGCTTCTTCTTTTCCGAAAGCTTCTTCAAGCGATTTTTCTTTGTGAGTGTTGAGATTGTCCATGACCACACGAATAGTTTTCGCTTCCGAATAGCTTTCTACAAGTTTCTTGACAAAATGTGCAAAGTTTATCTTAGTTCTTCTTTTGGTGACCTGAGTCATCCTTTTTCCTGCTTTAAATTCTACTGCCATAAACACGTTTGCGGTTCCATTCCTAAGATATTCGTAGTCATATTTTCTGGACTTCCAGGTTTCATCGGAATGGACTTCCTCTTATCTCCAAGAAGTTGTTTTGGTTTTTCGACAAGACATATGTGAGGTTTTTCAGGATCATATTCTTCTTCATAAAATTTGAGAACGTCATACATTCTTTCTCTATATTCAGAATCAATAGTTTGAATGCACCACATCTTTCTTAACCAGGGTTTAGTTTTGTTTTTTTTAAAATAAGCCTTACGCTCTCTCTATTTATCGTTTCAAACCCTTCTTTTTTCCTTAATTCTTCAGTAAGCAGTACAAGTGTCCACTTTTTTCTTCCCTCAGGAGGTTTGCTACATGCTAGAGCTATGATTTCTGCAATGTGCTTTTCTGTATATTTTTTGGGTTGACCAGTTCTTGGTTTATCCTCGAGAGCGCTTTGAAGACCTTCCTCCAGATATCTCTTCTTGATTCTCCAAACAGTATTCCTGCCAACATTCAGTATTTCAGCGATTTCGATATTCTTTTTTTTCTTGTTTGCAAGTAGCAGAATTAGTGCTCTTTTCAGTTCTCGAGCATTTTTCTCTCCCTTTTTGACAAAGTCCTGGAGGTATTGCTCCTCATCATCTTTAAGTTTTATTAACACCATGAAAAATGATATATCATTTAAAGTATAAAAAAAGCACTTAATTTAAATTGGTGAGATGCTAGCAGAACCATGATAATGAGCCTGACCCACAACTGGCTCATTTTCTGGACTTCTCTAAAAAGAACCGGATTACATATCCGGTTCATTCCTTCAGGTGCGTAGTACATATTGACGGGCTCCGAGTATGATTATAAATATTTTAGTGAGCTGAAGAAAGTTTGATAAATATAATTTAAGGCTTAAGCATAGTGTATTCTATACGAAACAGAGACATTATAAAATAAAACGAAATAAACTATAAAACGAAATAACCTGATACAAAAATTACAACATACATAAAAAAAAGAACTAGCTTAAAAATAATTCTAAAAAAGAGAAGAGGAGAATCTTTTTAATAGCCCATATTCTCCATTTCTTTCAGTACTGCTGCACTGAAATCCGTAAAATTCTGAATACCTCCAGTCCAGGCAGCAATCATCATAGCGTCCGAGATTTCAGTTCTCGTGGCTCCGAATTGGTGAAGCCTTTCAAGGATCTTAACTGCGCTATCTATATTGTTGTTGGAGCAGGCGATAGCAAAAACTATCAGATGCTTCTGTTTCATGGAAAGTCCGCCTTCCCTTTCAGTCCAGATAGACTTATAAAAACCTGCAAGTCCCTCGGCAAAATCCTCATTTATCCGATCAGCGTACGCAACAGACCTGGGCAAAAAGCCCTTTACTTCCTTAATTTCGTGGATATTCTTCCCCATGATTATCGATATATCATAGGTCAGGGTTAGATATAATAGTATCCCTTTACATAGTCTTTGAACAGTTAACATAGTCCCTGATCAGTTCTCCTTAATTCTTAAAATCAGTCCTTTCTTAGCAAAGCTCACTATAATAAATAATATTAGTCCTCTCGAGCGAGCAAAACAAGCGAAAAGGACACCGACCTCCCGAGAAAGGACTCGGTTGAGAAGGTTTCTATTCTCGGATATGCATGCATGAGGCTACGGTTTTTGACGAAAATCCTGCAAAGATAGATGAAAAAAGGCAATAGAACTTCTCCGCTATGCTATTAACCGCGGAGTTATTACGTTGACGCGCCTACTCTTAGCACGGCGGGATGGGCGAAATTTTTCTGGGGAAATCCCTTAAGGATGGCTACCGGGAAAAGCTAGATCTGGCAACAAAGCTCGCCTGCAAGCGCGTAAACCGCAAAGAGGATATTGATCACTTCTTAAATGAGCAGCTTGAAAAGCTCCAGACTGACTGCATTGACTTCTAACTTCTGCACACCGTAAAGAAGAGCTAGTGGGAAAAACTGAAAGCATTCGGCATAATAGAATTCCTTAACTCAGCTATTGCAGCAGGAAAGATCAGATACACAGGCTTTTCCATCCACGTTGATCTGGCCCTATTTAAGGAAGTTGTTGACGCTTACCCATGGGTCCTCTGCCGATCCAGTTCAATTTCTTTGACGAGGGAGTTCAGGCAGGGATCGAGGGGCTTAAATATGCGGCTGAAAAGGGCCTTGCAGTGGTTATCATGAAAGCGTTGAGAGACGGAAATCTTGCATCAAATATCCTTGGAAGCCGGAAAGTCTGGGACAAAGCTGAAGTCAAAAGGGCTCCGGCAGGATTCCTTTTAGCTACCTCTGGAACTACCCCGAAATCAGTTTGTCCTGAGTGAGATATCGGAAATGGAGCACCTGAAAGAAAAGCTGAAAATCAGAAATTATTAGGAATAGTAGTTCGGAACTACAGCAAATCGGAACTACTGTTATAGCCATACTACTTCTTACAGCAAGATTCAGGCTTCACCCTTTCCTTAGCCTTGTTCTCGTATCTTTTTTCGCAGAAGTGCTTGCAGGAGAGCCAATTGGTGCGATCGAAGCGATAACTAAGGGACTTGGTAGTGTTTTTCCCCGTTTTGATATTTTTATCACCTGCTTTTAGTATCACCGGAATTATGCTCCAGAAGACCGGTGGAATGCCTTTAATAGCTTCTGACTTATGCGCTCTTCAATGAACCCTTTGCTTGCCCTGAGCATTCCTGGTTTTCTTTTTTCCGTGCCAATGATGTTCTACACCTTGCTTATGTCATCTTTATTCCACTAGCAAAATATTTGGCTTCCAAGTTTAACCACCCCTTCATTTCCACTGCAACTTCATTTGCACTCGAATTGTTGCCTCATTTAATCTGGTATATGCATCCCTGTAATTATTTCAGCAGCAGAAGAAGTTTCAGCAAACACGGATACACTTACTCTTATGGGATTTTTTATTGCTGTTCAGACTTCTACTGCAGATTACCTCTATGCTAGAAAATTGGGAAAGGCAGAAATAATACAGGAAAAAGGTATCGAAGTGAAGAAAGATAGGGCACAAAGAGAAGAAGGATTACAAAGAAAAAAGGGAGTGCATGAAGAGAAACTGGAATGCCAGGTCGGTTTGATGCTTATGCACCAATATTTCTTCCTCTGCTTCGTGATCCATTCGCAGGCTGGTTTTAAGCATCCCCCCTCTGAGGTTTTCAGGTCAACTACTCTTGGAGTGCTCTGATGGGAGTAGTAAGTTTTTTGCTGGTTTCAGGAATGTATGTCTTTTTTACTGAATTTTTCATATCTGCTTTTTGATAGATTCTGGCTATATTTATCTGGCTTTATCTGGCCTCCTTCAAATCTTCTGGACTATATTTATCTGGCCTCCTTGTAATTTTGATATACTACAAATATTAGTCTATAATTTGGCATATAATAAACAATAAATACCAGTTTATTATATTCCTCTATATGAATGAGCAGAATTATCCTGAATTTACAGGTCTTGAACTTTCCCCGAGGAAGGTAGATTACATCAAATTTATTTTTGAAAAAAAAGGCACTGTGAAAACTACTGATATTTCCTCCTGCCTGCAGGTAGACCCTTCAACAATAAGCAAGACCTTAAATGAGCTTGCAAGCACTGGCTACCTGAACCATGTCCCATACAGGGGTGTAGACCTGACAGAAATGGGGAAGACGTATGCAGAATTTCTTGTCAGGAGACACAGGATTTTAAGCCTTCTCTTTACTCACTACGGACTCTCGACAGAGGAAGCATGTGCTGAGGTTTCTCGTTTTGAAGCTTTTGTTTCAAAGGATGCCGTAAACAAAATCTGTAATTCGATGGGCCACCCAATGGTTGGTGTCTGTGGAGAAATAAACCACGATAAATGCTTTCATGAGGAACATTATCACTAATCTCTAGTGCGGATTAGAGTTGAATAAACTCTTTTATCCGGTCTTGTGATATATTTGGAGTCATACTAAATAGTTTGTAGTTATACCAAATAATTTGGGGTTATACCCAAAATTTCAGAAATTACTTTGACTTTTGTATACATTCCAAATTTATCTTAATCATATCAGCCTTATTTTGATCCCTTCCAGAACAAAGCTAACTGCATATATAAAGCAAAAAAGAAATAAAAAAGGTGTTTAATTATGAAATTAAAATTTATTCCTTTATTGATACTTTTGATTGCTGTTCTAAGCATTTTTGTAAGCGGCTGTACAGATTCAGGAGATTCAGGGAATAATAAGATTACCGAGCAGGAAGTTGAAATATCAGGAGCTGACGAGCCCATAACAGTTGCTGTAAGCGTTGCTCCTCAGGCTGAGTTTGTAGAAAAAGTAGGGGGAAACAGAGTAAAAACAGTTGTTATAGTTCCAGCTGGGGCAGATCCTCATACCTATGAACCTTCTCCAAAGGAAGTCCAGGAAATCAGCAAAGCCAGGGTTTTAGTAACAGTCGGAGTTGAGATGCCTTTTGAAGAGGGCTGGATTAGCAATTTCAAGTCGATGAATAGTGGTACTCTTATTGTGAATTGTTCCAAAGGAATTGAATTGAAAAAGCTTGAAGGGCATCAACATCATGAAGGAGAAGGAGAGGAAGATGATGAAGAGCTTGACAATGAGCATGAAAATGAAAGCGATGCAGATCACAAAGAACTGGACCCGCATATCTGGACGTCTACTGCAAATGCAAAGATAATGGTCGAAGATATTTATGAAGGGCTTTCGGAAATAGACCCTGAAAACGAAGCTTACTATGCCCAGAATAGAGATGCTTACCTTGAAGAGCTGGATGCTCTGGATAAGAGGATCCGGGAAAAGCTGAAAGGAAGTGAGGGAAACAATTTCATGGTTTATCATCCCTCATGGGGCTATTTTGCCTCAGAATATGGACTTAACATGATTTCTGTCGAGATTGAAGGAAAAGAACCAAGTGCTCAGGACCTTAAAAAACTTGTGGATCTTGCAAAAGAAAAGAATGTTAAAGTTATCTTTGTCCAGGCTAACTTCAGCACGCGGAGCGCGGAAGTTTTAGCTGAGGAAATCGGAGGCAAAGTTGTGGCTGTTGATCCCCTTGCAAAAGATTACATTGCAAACATGGACAATGTATCCGATGTCTTTGCCAGAAACCTTGTGTAAGAACATCTTCGGGCTCTTATTTAACTTCCTGTTCAGGTTCTTTATCTAAATATAAAAAGAACCTGTAAAAAGAACTTATAAAAAGAACCTAATTCGAGATCAGGAAAAAAACGATAATCAGAGGAAGGGAAATGGGGAAGGTTATAGAACTGGAGGATGTCTGGGTTCGTTACGGGAACCAGATTATCCTTGAGGCCGTGAATCTGGAATTAAAAGAAGCAAATGGGCTGCTTGGTATAATTGGACCTAATGGTGGAGGAAAAACTACGCTCCTCAAAGTGCTCCTCGGACTCCTGAAGCCTTGTAAAGGCAATGTGAAAATCTTCGGAAAGCCTCCGGAAAAAAGCAGAAACCTTGTAGGGTATGTCCCTCAGTACAGACACTTTGACTTTGATTTTCCTATAAACGTCTGGGAAGTAGTTCTGACTGGCAGGCTGAGCCAAACAGGTTTTCTGAAAAAGTACAGTGAGGAAGACAAAAAGGCTGCTGAAGAGGCTCTGAAAACAGTAGAGATGTTCCAGCTTAAGGACCGACAGATAGGCAAGCTCTCGGGTGGGCAGCGCCAGAGGGTTTTTATTGCCAGAGCTCTTGCTGCAAACCCTAAACTCCTCCTCCTGGATGAGCCTAACTCCGGGCTTGATCCTCACATGCAGGATGAACTCTACCGGCTCCTGAACAAGCTTAAGCGGGAAATGGCAATAATTATGGTTACACATGACCTCAGTGCAGTTTCTGTTTATGTGGACAGGATAGCCTGCCTGAACCGTACTCTTCATTATCATAACTCGAAAGAAATCCCTATTGAGTACCTGGAAGCTACCTACCAGTGTCCCATCGAACTGATTGCTCATGGAGTGTCACACAGAGTGCTGGATAGGCACAGAGAGAGTTCCTGAAGATTATGGAGGGTTCGAAAAACAGTCTCTAAAGGAGAAATGAAAAATGTTTGATCTTCTTCAATATACTTTTATCCAGAATGCCCTCATAGCCGCGGTTCTTGCAAGTGTTGCCTGCGGAATCATAGGTTCCTATGTTGTTGTTAAAAAGATTGTTTTCATAAGCGGGGGTATTGCTCATGCTTCTTTCGGAGGTGTCGGACTTGGATATTACCTCGGGATCAACCCAATGTTTGGGGTTCTTCCATTTAGCTTGCTATCAGCTCTTGTTATGGGTACTGTAAGTAAGAAATCTAAAATCCCGGAAGACAGTGCAATAGGTATACTCTGGTCTCTCGGTATGGCTCTGGGGATTATTTTTGTCTACCTTACTCCCGGATACGCTCCTGACTTGATGACGTATCTTTTTGGAAACATCCTTATGGTCCACCGCTTAGACCTTTACATTATGCTGGCTCTTGATATCATCATAGTGAGTGCGGTCTATTTATTCTATAAGGAGTTTCTCGCTTTATGCTTTGATGAAGAGTTTACAACTGTACAGGGCATTCCCACCGAAAGGCTCTATCTTTTCCTGCTCTGCATTATTGCCCTTACAATTGTAGTCCTTATCAAAGTCGTAGGCATCATCCTTGTAATAGCCCTTCTAACAATTCCTGCTACTTTAAGCCGTAAATTTACCTACAACCTGAAGAAAATGATGCTCATCTCTACCGCTTTCGGGGCTGCTATCAGTCTCGCAGGAATAGTTCTTTCTTACGTCCTGGACGTTCCATCGGGAGCCACTATTATTCTGGTGTTGAGTCTCGTATACGGTTTTATAGCTGTCGGAATGGATATGTTCGAAGACAGACCTGCTTTGAAAATTTGAAAACGAAAGATTGGTTTGAAAGATTCAATATTTTGAAAGATTCAATATTCTCTTTTGAGCCTGATAATTCCAATTTTCTGTAGCTCCAAATTACTATTCTTAGTCGTTTATTATTTATATGTAATCTTGATTGTTTATAATTTATACGTAATATTTTATGGATCTGTAGAAACCTTAATTGATGAAAATTATTTTTCTCACTTTTTATGTTGTATAATTATCAGTTTTCAACATAATCCTCTTAGTATTGCATAAATAATAGCATTTTTAACATTTTGTTCTTTAACTGAAGTCAAATTGAGAAAATTTACTAAGAAATGGTGCAAATTTAATTTCAAACACTTATACCCCATATTATCATTTATCATTAATGATATTGAAAAGTGCAATTACAAAGCCATTACCAAAGTGAAAACTTGAAATCATATTTCAACTGTTTATAAATGATTTAGAGAAGAATATCTTTTTTAGTAACCCGAATTTGATAAGTTCTGCTAATTTGTAAAATATTTTTTCCAAAAAATGCATTGCTTCAGCATAATTAAATTATAATAAATGAATAATAGCAAAATCAATAAAAACACGATAATACTCTGAATTGTCTGAATAAAACAGATACAGAAATCCCATTCATACATTAGAAAATATATTATCCTGTTAAATTAAGGTAGTAAAATAAAGTAAAATTCAAACGAGTGAAATTATTCTTTGACATTCCTAAAAAAAGAAATGCTAGGTAATCTGTTTCTAAAGTTTATCGAAGTTTAACAGTCATAGGAAAGAAAATTAAGTGTAGTGGAGTAAAATAAGACTAATACAGAAAGAATAAATAATAAATCATTATTATTAGGAAATTATGTTTATAAATTAACAAATATTTTATGTATATAGCTATATAATGTTACAAATCTTTAATTAAATAATAATTATGCACACCTATATATAATATAAAACCTATTCAATAATACGTAGTAAGGTGTTAATTCCGAAAATGGCTAATATATTATTTGGTAGTGTCCTTAAATTATTGAACAGGAACTCTAAATGTTAATAGTTCCTTTAAAGTCCATATGTGATCAGTTATTCCTTCTGCCATAGCTGGAGTCCTTTGAAACCATTTTCTTTTTCCAGA
>JASGVX010000053.1 GCA_030054735.1 Methanobacteriota archaeon
AAATACTGAATCATTTTTTCATAAAAGTTTAGTATGAGATATTATTAATTGATCATATGTAAACCTAAAAGTTACGTACAAATACTATGTATTATTTCAAAATCGGCATCAACAAAAATTATGAAAAATTAAGTGTCGGCCTACCGAAAGAAGGTTATATCACGGGACGTGGCCTGAAGGCCATTTATAGTGTGGTTTCAATTCCATAAGCATTGAAGAAAAAGTGAGTATAAAAGTTGAAAAATCATCAGTTTGGAAAGGGCTGGAAATATTGAAGACATTTCATCTCAAGACCTCTGTTCTTTAGACCTCCCGCTTCAGTGAAGCCTGAAGAAAAACAATATTTTTCCGAGGACATGTATACTTTTTCCCAGGTTGTGAATTTGCTCCGATGACGACGTTTTTTATAGTTCTTTTTCAAATCACAACAACCTTTTTGCCTAATTTTCCTGCCGCTTCAATAAATTCTGTTGTATCCACACCAGGAAATGTATCTACAATACAGATATCAAACTTTTCATCCAGATAATTTGCTAATTCTCTTATATCTATACTGTAGACTTCAAATTTGTCTCCGAATGCTATTAATTCACCTTCATTGCCTGAATGTTTGACTGGAAACCCATTAGCCTCCAGATTAATCAAAGTAATCTCTATCGCAGGACGCCATATATCATTAAAAACAACTTTTTGCGCGCCAGCTTTAAGGCATGCTATTCCTAAAGTCCCTGGGCCGCACGTACAATCAAGAACAGAAGGCTTATCATAATCTTTCAAAGTTTTTTCAAGTATCCCTATTTTTGGCGGTTTTACCTCTGGGAATTCTATATGAATCTCATGCTGATATTTGTATATTCCCAGAGCACCGTAAGGAGTATGTATAATATCACATCTCAAATCGCACCCAGCAAGAAGTTCATAAACATGCGAATCGGAATCAGAATCCTTTATACCTACAGTTTTTCTTGCATCCCCTTTTAAAACCCCTTTAACTTCTCCCACTTCTTTTACAATTTTTTCAGCACATTTTTTATCCACTTCATTGGATAATATTACTAAAGAATTCTCAGGCAAATAGGGAATAAAATTAGATGGATAGCCAGGAGTTACAAGAGGAACGCATGCGTTCCTCAAATTAGCTTTTTTGTCTTTTATCCCTTCATCTATCATTACTTTAAGAACGTGAGCCATTACAATGTCAAGCTGCCTCTTGCCGCACTTACAACTTCCAAAATGGGTATCTATGTCATCCAGGTTAATCTGTTCTGCCAGAGGAGAGAATTTTTTTATTTTTTCTGTTTTGCAATCACTGCATGCTTTGTAGAATAATTCTATGTCTTCCAGCACTTCCGAAATAGGCTTTATACATGTATCTCCGCATCTGCACCTTATTCCCATATTCTTAAAAATGTATATTTTTGTATAAGTACTATGCCATTTATTGTTATTCTGGAATTCTGGTTCAGATTCATTTAGAGGAGAAATGATTCTTTTGCCGGCTGGATCTTAATTTAAAAAAGAAAATCTGAAGATGAGTGTTTCTTTCATGCCAGTTATCAGAGTCAAAGAAAAATTTGTTAATCCGCATCTGATCTTCACTTCGAAATCCAGGTTGTATTTTCAACTTATTCTTCCGGGATCTCCTCTATTTTTGCCCCAAGGCTTTGTATATCCTTAAAGAAATCAGGATAAGAAATAGAAACGGACTCGATTGTGTCAATTGTCGTGTTTCCTGTAACCATGCCTGCCATTGCAAGGGACATAACAATCCTGTGGTCATTCCAGCCGTGCAGTTCTGCTCCCTGAAGAGCTCCTCCTATAATTGTCAGGCTATCCTTTTCTTCCTTGAGGCAAACTCCCATTTTCGGAAGCTCGGTTGCGAGAGCTTTAAGCCGGTCTGTCTCCTTGTAGCGTACGTGTTCGGCATTTTCAATCCTGCTGGTACCTTCGGCAACTGAAGCGAGGACAGCAATTGTCGGGACAAGGTCAGGAGTTGATCCGGCATCAAAATTGATGGCTTTCAATTTTCTTCCTCCTTTGACGGTCACTATTCCTGCTTCCATATCCCATGTGATATCTGCTCCCATACGTTCCAGGGTTTCAATGATCACAAGGTCTCCCTGTTTTGAAGGAAACAGGTTTTTGACCGTAATTTCGGAGCCTTCAAGGATGGCTGCAGATGCAAGCAGGTAGGAAGCAGAGGAGAAATCTCCAGGAACCGTGTACTCCTTCAGGTTGTATTTCTGCTTTCCAGGAATGATGAATCTGGTGCCGTTGTTTTCCTGTGTATTGATTTTTACTCCCGCCAGTTCGAGCATCTCAATGGTCACGTCCACATAAGGCCTTGACTTAAGTTTTCCTATTATAGAAAGGGTAGTACTGCTTTGGGCTAGTGGGCAGGCTATAAGGAGAGCCGAGATAAACTGAGAGCTAATAGAGCCGTTAATTTCTACTTCTGATCCCTCAAGCCCACCTTTGACCATAATAGGAGCTCTTTCATTCCCTCGTGTAGAACAGGCTTTTGCCCCCAGCCTGTTGAGGACTTCGAGAAGAGGCCCGTTTGGCCGCGTGCGAAGGGAAGCGTCCCCCGTAAGTACTGTAATCCCATCAGTGAGGCCTGCTATAGTTGTCATGAAACGCAGGGTTGTCCCTGAATTTGCGGCATCAATTACATCCTCCGGAACTTTTGGCTTTCCATTAATACCTCGGACAAGAAGGTCATTTTCCTTATCTTCTATAGAAGCTCCGAACATCCTGGAGGCCTGGATGGTGGCGAGAGTATCGGCAGAGAGCAGGGGGCGGTGGACAACTGCTTTCTCAGATAGGGCTGCCAGGGTTATGGCCCTGTGAGTATAACTTTTTGAGGGTGGTGCAAAGACCTCACCCTTTATTGAAGATGATTTGTTGATTGAGATGCGCATTTAATACAGGACTCCAGGGTTTTCTATCTTTTATTCTATCTTTTATTCTATCTTTTATTCTATCTTCATTGTCCTATCATCTATCTGAAATTTTTATTATCAATTTCCCTAGAAATTCGTATAATTTAAGATTCAGCTCGTACCTTTTACGATATTCTCCACCATGTCCCAGTCATGATCGTAAACGTGAGCTGAAATGCTGACTGTGGTGATCATTCCAGGTTCAACACCTATCTTTTCGGCGACGTGTTCAAGGAGTCTAGAAAGCCCGTAAAGGTTTGCAGGGTAGGCTCCTCCAAAGTCATGGCTCCTGAAAAGTGTAGTAAGGTGAACTTTCTCGTTCCTGATTTTGAAATCGTCAAGTATCATGCAGGGGACTTCATCGACTTTGGTGTCAACAGGTGGTATCCATGTAACAGCCGTAGCTCTCCTGGAAGTTGGACTTTTCTTCAGTTTTTCGATCACATACTCAATCTGGTCCACTTCTCCATTCCAGTTCCTGAGCCGCTGCCCATAAGTATACTCAAAGTCCTGTACGTTTTCGCCTGAGATCAATTGTTTTGCGTATTCTTCAAGCCTCTCTTCATTCCAGGCAGTATCTTCCGGAATCCTGTCCGTATAGGGATCTTCGATTACCACCATCAGGTCCATAAATTCTCTTATCTGGCTCCCTCTTTCATCGGTAATTACCTTTCCGTGCTTCCAGATGATATTAAGCCCGCGGTACCATGCATCAGAGATGTTCTTTGCTCTGATTATCCTGCCAATCTCAAACTTGTCTTCCATAAAAAGTTCCCCAATCAGATAGATAGAGTGTAGATAGCCAGTACAATAATTTGTTATTTGAAAAATGTTTTTTGTCCATTTATCAGTATGCCTTTTAGGGCATTTCTATAATAATCAAATCTAAGCCGGTAAAATTCTGTTTTTCCAGGTTCGGACTTTTACCTGTTCACCAGTACACGCCCATATAACAGATGTTTTTGTTGCTGCTTTTTATTGACTGTCAGTCTTTTTCATTTTATTTATCACTTTTTTTAATATGTACTTTTTCTCTGTTAAGCCAGATAATTTACTATGAAATTCGATAGCATATAGCACGCTAGATTTAAAAAAATACCGGGTAATCTCTCAAAGAGATAGAAAATCAGATTAAAAACATAGGGCAATGGAAAAGCAAAAACGATAATGGAAAAAGGAAAAAAATAGGGTAAACAAAAAAAATCAAGGGTAAAAAATTAAGTGCTAGAAAGAAAAAATGAAAGCAAAAGGGTTTTAGAACCTCATCCCCCTCAGACGCCTGACTCTCTCATCAGTTGCCGGGTGAGTATTGAAAAGGGACTGGATAGTTCCACCTTTCAGGGGGTTTACGATAAACATATGGGCACTGCTTTCATTTGCCTGTACATCTGAGACTCTCGGTTTGTAGTGAGAGTTCCCGTATTCGAGCTTTTCAAGAGCATCGGCAAGAGCCCAGGGTTTTTTGGAAATTTTTGCTCCTTCTTCATCGGCTGCAAATTCCCTTGACCTTGAGATTGCAAGCTGGATCAGGGCTGCAGCAATTGGCGCCACGATGGCCATTGCGATAAGCTCCAAAATTCCTCCACCGTTGTCGTCATCCCTGCCACCGAAACCGCCGAATATTGCAGCCCACCGTGCCCAGTTGGCAATCATTGTGACAACACCTGCAAGGGTTGCAGCGATTGCGCTTATCAGGGTATCCCTGTTCTTTATGTGTGCCAGCTCATGTGCCAGTACACCTTCCATTTCTTCATAAGATAGCAGTTCAAGAATTCCGGTAGTTGCAGCCACAGCCGCATGTTTCGGATCTCTGCCGGTTGCAAAGGCATTTGGCATTCTGGATTCTACAATATACACTTTAGGTTTTGGCATTCCTGCCTTCATCACAAGTCCATCGACGATCCTGTGCAGGTTAGGGGCTTGTGCAGGGGAAACTTCTTTTGCCCTGTACATTTTGAGTACTATCTTGTCGCTGTACCAGTAGCTCCCAAAGTTGAGAATTACTGCAAACAGGAATGCGATGATCATTCCGCCAGTACCGCCAAAGTAGTCACCTATGAGTACCAGGAGACCTGTAAGGGCGGCAAGCAAAACTGTAGTTTTAAGCATGTTCTTCATGACTTCTCACGCGACGTCCTCCCAGGCTTACGTCTGGGTTTTCAGTCTTTGATTCATGTCTCTTGGACCTATTTTTATAAATTAGACCGATTAGAATCAATTGCATATATCCTGAATACGAATATATATTCTTTCTCCAGGAAAACGCAGCTTTGCACAATTGTGCTATTTTGATTTCTATTTCTGCTGTGATCGACTTAGAACTTAACAAAACGGAAATTTTGTCCTCAAACGGAGAATTCCATTCAAAAGTTTATTCATTCCTTTTGAAACCTCCATTCAAGTTTGTTTATTTACATTTGTACATTTTAAGTATTAGTTTAGTTAGAAATCAAACTATTATTGTAACTTCAAGTATATGTATTTATTGAAGTGTTTCACAATAGTAACGCTTTTGATCTCTATTGAATAGTAAGTTTTTAATGCATACATATTCTTATTATATACTAACTTTGAATTTTAATTCTATTAATGAAATAAATCTATGATACATTAATATAATAATTCTTAACTTATTATTAAGTTCTAGGGTCGATAGAATGTTAAGTACTTTCTCAGAACTCGTTAACGCTAGCCAAACTAATAATAACCATGTTTTTAAATCTAAATCTAAGCCATTTCTTCGTTATCCAGGAGGTAAGCAGCGTCAACTTTTTTTCTTTTATCCTACATTCGGCAGGTTGACATTTAATTTTTCATAATTATTCTTGATGCTGATTTTGAAAATAATACGTAGTATTTGTACGTAACTTTTAGGTTTACATATGATCAATTAATAATATCTCATACTAAACTTTTATGAA
>JASGVX010000054.1 GCA_030054735.1 Methanobacteriota archaeon
CCTAGAGAACATTTATTGGAGAGTATGAGGGCTAAACTGAACACAGAGGAAGGTACAGAACAGTATCAGAAAAGAATGTCTACCGTAGAACCTGTGATTGGACAGATGAAGCAGGATAGAGGGTTTAAGGAATTTCTGTTGAGAGGGAAAAGGAAAACAGGAATTGAATTTGTTATGATGTGTACGGTACACAATATAAAGAAAATAGCAGATTTCATTAAAAGAGAAGGGAAAAAACTCAAAGATGTGCTGATAATGATAGGGGGAGGAGGAAGTAAAGGATGGAATAAAGGGGGAATCCAAGCGAGAATAGCAAATACGCTGTCTTGATTGAGAAAAATTTACCTTTTCTTGTTGGAAATGAATTAAAAATTGAAATGGGCATTACCCAATTGTAGAATTGAAAGTAGTTATGAGACAGCCTGTTGAAGTCATATTTCAACTATTCCTAAATAAAGAGAAATAATACAAAAGATTCAGTAAAAAGTGGAGCATATTTTGTTTAATATTTTGCTAATTTCTACACATGCATTTCCCGTTCCAAAAACATCTCCTTTTATCTTAGTACCTTCAAAATTTAAAATTCCATCCATTATTTTCTCATAATCCGCACCAACAAGCATATTTCCTCCGTCATCTACAGTCTCAACCCACTCAGTATTCTCTCTCATAGTTATGCAGGGAACCCCAAGCATATATGCTTCTTTCTGCACCCCGCCTGAATCAGTGAGGATCTTTCTTGAATGAACCATGAGTTTTAACATCTCCAGATATCCAAGAGGAGGAATAACTTTTACTTTTTCACACAGTTTGTCCCAGAGTCCATACTGCTTCAGATATTTCTCAGTTCTCGGGTGTACCGGAAACACGATAGAAATATCAACATCACAGAATGAATTAACTATAGATGAAAGGTTTTTAAAGTTGTCGGTATTTGAAGCTCGATGTACGGTTGCAACTAGGTATTCTTTTGGGCTTAGACTAAGATCATCCAGAACTGTGGTTTTTTCCTCTGTAATCTTGATATTGTATTCCAAAGCGTCAAGCATCACATCTCCTACATTATATACTCCGGTTGCGATTCCCTCTTTTTTGAGGTTTAATACTGCAGTTTCTGTGGGGCAGAAAAGCAGATCTGAGATATGATCTGTGAGTACTCTGTTAATCTCTTCTGGCATGGTCCGGTCAAAGGAACGAAGACCTGCTTCCACATGGGCAACTTTGATAAGTAGTTTGGAGGCTGCAAGGGCCCCTGCAAGGGTAGAGTTGGTGTCTCCATATACTAGGACAAGATCCGGTTTTTCATTGAGAAGGATCTTTTCAATTTCAATGAGCATTTTTCCCGTTTGTTCGCCGTGGGTGCTTGAGCCTACACCCAGATTGTAGTCAGGCTCAGGAATCTGTAATTCTTTGAAGAATATATCAGACATTTCGGGGTCATAGTGCTGGCCAGTATGCACAAGGATTTCTGTATGTTCCTTGCGAATTGCGCGGGAGAGAGAAGCGCATTTGATGAATTGAGGGCGGGCGCCGATGATTGATAGGATTTTCATAAAAAAGATACCTCATCCAATAATTAAGGGATAGTTGAAATATGACTTCAAGTTTTCACTTTGCTAATGGCTCTGTAATTGCACTTCCCAATATCATTAATGACAATATGGGGTATAAGTGTTTGAAATTATATTTTCACCATTCCTAAGTTATCATTAATCCAGGTTGTCTCAAAACTATACCTGATTATACATTTGGGTCAGAAACCCGTAATCTTTATCTTTTTTAGAAAACTTAATTCTATTGGTTCACCATGTTTAGAAAGTACGATCAAAAGCAGCAGTTTTTACTTCCATTAAACCTGGACGATTTTGTTCCTGAAAACCATATTGCCAGAGTACTAAACGACATTATAGATGCCGTTGATATCAATGCTATTGAATCCACTTACTCTAATAAAGGTTGCCCAGCTTATCATCCCAGACTTCTTTTAAAAATATTACTTTATGGGTACCTTATAGGCATTAGAAGTTCACGTAAACTACAGCAAATGACTCAAACTGATACTGCTTTTATGTATCTGTCATCCATGCAAAAACCTGATTTTCATACTATTTGTCGATTCCGTTCAACTCACCTCAACCCTATTAAAGAAATTTTTTCCCAGGTTGTCACGTTTTGTAAAGAAATGGATATGATTGGTTCAAGTATCTCGATTGACGGAACAAAGATCAAGGCAAATGCTTCATCCAGACAAAGCAAGACTTCGGATGCTATCGAAAAAGAAATTAATAGGATACTCAAAGAGAGTATTGAGACAGATAAGTATGAAGATGAAATTTATGGTGACTCAACACCATATCAGATTCCAGAAGAGTTAGTTGACAAGAAGAAAAGATTGGAAAAACGCACATGAAATTCTTCGAATAACAGGCACAAAGAAATGAAAGTCCTTTTTCCTTAACTTTTTTGATAATAGAACTCCATCATTACCTTGGACAGGCAGGTTGTTTTTATTTTGGTTCTTCGAAACCGTGGAAAAACTAACCATTGAATTGCCATCGAAGGC
>JASGVX010000055.1 GCA_030054735.1 Methanobacteriota archaeon
GGAGGTATAAAATCAAACATTGAAAAGGGAGCTGAACAGGAAAAGAATGCAAGCGCGCCTGGATTTGAATTAATTTATTGTATAGTCTGGATGATTGCGATATTCCTGTATAAAAAGAAGTAAAAAAGAGCTAACTAGATAAAAAGATTAAATTTGCGCTGGCGCACCCCGCCGCAAGCAATGGGGTATCTTCTGCGCCAGCGCTCTGGTTTTAACCTGAGTTCCCAAAATTTAAGCGCATAAATCTAATTTCACTAATCTACTATGCCAGATGATTGTTATTTTTGAATTTATTATTCATGCGCTTAAGATTAAGCACATAATAACCTAGATTCGGCAGGTCGACATTAAAAATCAGAACATTTTTCTTGATGTCGTTTTATGGTATTCCCTGTCTAGAAATAAGATTAAAAGTTGCTTAACATGTGGTTCAACTATCACCACATATATATATACTGAATCATTTTTTTTCTACTACAAGGTTAATTTATGTCTAAATTTCTCTATTTTAACTGGGCTTATTTTTAAAGTTAACGTATCTTATTATCCAATTGTAGAAATGCTTTGAGTTTTGAGACCGCCCAATAACCAAATATTTTTGAAAAATAAGGAATTTGATGGGAAATGGTAAAACCTCAAGTAATAAGCGCATTTGGGAAAATAGCAGAGCATTTATTTGCTCTGCTAAAAACATTAGATTGAAACCAAATTTTGCGGCATCTCCAAAATAATAAAAGGTCGTGGAAATGTAAGGCAAAACTCTGCAAGAATTCCTTTGAGTTACACCTTTGGGCCTATTATCCAGGTCACAATCCTGTTGCATTTCTCATCTTTTGAAGTTTCGCAGAGTATTTTTCCATTATTCATGTGAGACTCGCAGGAATATGTGACTTTGTCTTCCTTTCCGATGTGCTTAAAGTGTATCTTAAAGTATCCCTCAGAATACCCGATTTCATATTTTATCCAGCCTTCAATGTCCGCCCCACCCTCACAGCTTCCTTCGCAGGCGGTGAGCTCAAAACTCTTTTCCTCATAAGGTCCAATTTTTTCAGGCGCAGCGTGGCTTTTTTTGTACTTTCCGCTCTCAATTTTCTGAGCATTAAGTACAAAGTCCTCGCCGGTATTGTTCAGGATCTTCAACAGTAAACCTTCAATAGCTTCCATAGTTTGTGTTTCTGACATCTTTCATTGCCCCCATAGATAAAAATTTCAGATCTACTTTCATATAACTGGCTTTCCTAAAAAGTCCTTCATTTTTTCACATTTTTTCTTGCTATCGTTTTTCTGAAATACACCGGAGTTACTCAAAAATGTATTTTCGAAATTTCCCTAATTTTTCGACCTTTTGCCTTTATTGAAATACTTTCTATTTCCATTCCTAAAGCTTCAACTGAGACAATTAATGAAAATTTTCGAATAATTCCCCAAAAACGATAACAGGAAAAATATTATTTTTTTGCAGACATCTGAGGGAAGTCATATATAAGATATCAACTTTAATAAATAAAAAAGTATCTCAAATTGTTTGAATGTTAATGTAATAAGCCAGGAAAAAAAATTCTTCAGGGATAAAGACCCGGATTAACAGAAGCCTTGAAAATATATCTCCGGTAAGCAAAAGCCCCGAAAATAAATGTTCTAAATGTGGGATTTTCTGTGTGCAGGAAGTACTGCTTATACCTGAAGCTCAGTCAGTGCAAATACAGGGTTTTAGCTTGCAGGTAGGACAGACTCCGGGGTACTTTTTAAGAAATGCCTCTTCAAGATTGATTCCGTAAAGGTTGGCCAGAGCTCCTAGCCAGGCAAAGCAGTCCGCCAGTTCTTCCTCTATGTTCTCAGGTTCTTCCCTGCGGATAGCTTCGGCAAGTTCTCCTATCTCCTCAACCAGCCAGAGCATTGTAGCTTTTCCGCCTCTTCTTTTGTCATTGTGGGCATAGAGTTCATACATAAGTTTCTGAAACTCAGAAATTTCCATAATCTCTCTCCTCTGCCAATCTTTTATTTGACGATTTTTTAAGGCCTAACTGATACAACAAAAATGTCTGCCTGGAAATATTCCAGCAAAGTAAACGCCTGTTAGGATTGGTGTTCTGCTGCTTTTTCCCGGAGTTCAGAGCCTTACAGGTATTCCTTTCTCTTTGAGGTACACTTTAACTTCCCGTATTGAATATTCACCGAAGTGGAATATACTTGCTGCAAGGGCAGCATCGGCTTTTCCTTCAGAAAACCCTTCGTAGATATGCTGCGGGTTTCCTACCCCTCCAGAAGCGATAATCGGGATATCCAGTTCTTCTGAGAGTTTTCTTGTGATAGGGATGTCATAGCCCTCACATGTTCCGTCCCTGTCCATGCTTGTGAGCAGGATTTCTCCGGAACCCAGCTCTTCAGCTCTTCTTGCCCACTGAACGGCATCAATCCCTGTATTTTCCCTGCCTCCATAAATTACCACTTCATACCAGACAGGAGTCCCGTCTTCCAGCTCCAGAATGGTTTTATCAGGGTTGTTCTTTACATCAGTATTTCGCCTGCAGTCAATAGCAGTAACAATGCACTGTGCTCCGAATATGTTGGAGGCCTCTTTTATAAAATCAGGTTTCTTCACGGCTGAAGTGTTGACCGAAACCTTATCAGCCCCCGCCCTGAGGATCTGGCGGACAGCATCAATCGAACTTATCCCGCCTCCCACAGTGAGAGGGATGAAGACTTCGTCTGCAGTCCTTTCTATCACATCGACCATGGTCTCCCTGCCGTGAGCAGATGCTGTGATATCCAGAAATACAAGTTCATCTGCACCATCTTCATTATAACGCTTGGCAAGTTCCACCGGGTCTCCGGCTTCCTTCAGGTCCACAAACTCCACACCCTTAACAACACAGCCGCCTGCTCTGTCAAGGGTAACATCAAGACATGGTATGATTCTTTTGCTGAGCATCTAAGGGATAATGAAGTTAACTTTTATTAAAAGCTTATTGAAATAAAACCGGTAATATTCTGGAAAGCGGCAAGCTGCTGGAAAAGGCAAAAATAACTGGAAAAGACAAAGGCTGTTAGAAAACGCAGAAATAGAGCACAGAGTGTTCAGGGAAGAGATAATTAACCATGCTTTCTGCAAGAAAGCCGGGGATTTAACCAAAAATGTTCATCACACGTGCGCCTTCGAGCCTGGACATCTCTATTTCAGCACATTCCAGCACTTTCTTTCTAATCCTTATTGGAGCTCCCACCCGGAGAGCCAGGGCAATGCAATCACTTGGCCTTGCATCGAACTGCATTATGTTATTATCTTTTCTTATCAGGAGACGGGCATAATAGACTCTGTCCACCTTGTCATCGATCATTACGCCTTCAATTTTTATTCCTAGACGGTCAAAAATATTGACCATAAGGTCGTGCGCCATGGGGCGAGGAGGAGAGATGTTTTTCAGCACATTTCCTATTGAAAGGGCTTCCAGATGCCCTATATAAATAGGAAGCATCTCACCTTTCAGGTTCTCAAGAAGTACAACAGGGATGGGGTCACTGAAGACATCGACTATATAGACATCTTTGACATGAATTTCTTCAAAGTCCTCGCATATATCGATGTCCATATCAACTAGTTGATTTCACACTTATTAATAATTTGTTAATTTTTTCCAATTTATTGCCCTAATTTGACAGATCCTGTTAATTAATAGAGTGTTTTATTACACAAAACACATCGCATTGACACATTACATCTAAGTAATATGGTAATTGTTAAAAAATCATAAAATTCAAGACAAAACATCGAATTGTGTGATGAAAACAGAAGCATGAAGCCCATTTAAACATTATAAGCTTTATGCTTCTGGCAAATTTGGATCATTAAAGAAGACTCTTGCGGACTTGTCTCGGGCTTATTGTCAAAATTCTCTCATTTTCAAATTTTCTGGAAGCCGTGTTTACCAAGCATGGGCACGAAGATAACATCGCCTTTTTTCTTCTTGTGTATACTACCGTTACTGTCTTTTTCAACCCTTACAAGTTCCTGAGAATAGCTCCCTACGGGAATCACCATTATTCCTCCGGGCTTCAACTGTTCCAGCAGAGTTTCGGGGATATAAGGAGCTGCACATGTTACAGCTATCCTGTCATAAGGTGCATAACTGGGATAACCAATTGACCCATCCTCAAGTAAGACTGTAATATTCTTGTACCCGGTCTCCTTCAGGTTCTTACTCGCAAAATTTACAAGAGATTCTATTCGTTCCACAGTGTAAACATGTCCGGTTTTTCCTACGAGCTCTGCCATTACTGCAGCATTATATCCGGAACCTGTCCCAATTTCCAGGACTTTATGTCCTTCGGAAAGCTCCAGGATCTCACACATGAGTGCAACCATATGAGGGGCAGATATTGTTTGCCTGTAACCTATTTCCACGGGTCTGTCAATGTAAGCTGCCCTCTGTTCACATTTAGGAACAAAGATGTGTCTGGGAACGCGGAGTATAGCCCTTAGAACTTTTTCATCCTGTATGAAACCTTCAAGCCCTTCGACAAGGAATTTGCGGAGCTTTTCAAATTCTTCTTCTTTTACTCTTTTTTTTCTACCCTCACCACGGTCCTTTTCTGAAAATGCGCTGTCCAGAAATATCCCCCTTCTTTTTGGCAAAAATTCTTTTTACATATTTTGCAAGTACAATGTCGCCTTTTCTGGACCTGAATAATCCATCTCTGACCTTTATTTTGTTGATGAAAAGGCGGGTATTTCCAACTTTTTCTTCTGTTCCCACAACAAATTCATAATCTCCGGGAACACGTTTTTCAATTGATTCTGTTTTTTCAGTTCCTGCCTGTGCAGAAAACTTTACAGTCACCTCATCGATGGCTCTTCCCCATATTGTTTCGGTATTTTCTGCCTTAGCTACTTTGACCCTTTTTCCTCCCGCATCAAGGGCTGTAATAAGGATAGGGCACACAAAACCTGTTTCTTCATCATCCACAACCAGTTCTTCATCTACTTGAAGGACAGTTTCGGAATCCAGTTTGGTTTTGTATGTGTTTGAAATATCCTGCTTGCTAACTATAACACTCAAACTGACTGATTTCGGGGTTTTTATCTTCGCTGCATGTACCTGTCCGCATTCCAGACAGCGGACTAGTGGGCTCTGCCCTTCTTTAAGAACTTCATGCCCTACTTCTTCTTCAGGAGAACATGAGGGACATTCGACTTCAATTTCTCTCATCATAGTCTAATCAATAGATGGATTCAAGATACTAAATACTTAACTTCTACGGTAATGTTTTCAAAAATGTAATTTATAGCAGTTAAAGAACCTGTTATAATAGCAGCTCATTTTTAACCTAACTTTCCTGAACTGCTTTTAAGTCTTCTGGAGAAACAGGTATTCCGATCGCTGAAGTCATATTTTAGGAGGATATCGGGTGTTTTAGTCTTATTTTTTTCTATTTGCGAAAGTAATTTCATCGTGAGGTCTTGCCAGTATCGTATCAAGCTCCTCAATAATGGTGGAAAGCACTCTCCTCACTTCAGCCTGAAGTATATCTTTTTTATATATCAGGAATAATGCTTCCTGTTCCCTATTTCTCTTGTTCATATCAAAAGTTTTATTATATTGAAATGCGTAATTTACTATCTCATTATTGAGACGCATCTCAAAATCAAGGCGATACGGGTGCCGACAGTGACGGAGATTGAATACCTGAAGAAACTTGCCCTCATAGGGGCGCTAAACAAAACTGTTAAGGTCTCTTCAAGTGAGTTTCGCAAACATACAGGGGATAGCTCCAAAACCACAGCCAGAAAGCTAAAACAGCTTGAGCAAGGGCTGTTAATTGATAGGGAAATAGTTCCCGGTGGCCAGTTGATAAAAATGACGGAAAAGGGGATTGAAATCCTGAAAAATGAATATGTTGAATACAGCAGGATCTTTTCTTCAGAGCCTGATAATCTGGAACTCGAAGGAAATGTAGTTAAGGGACTTGGTGAAGGTCAGTACTATGTAAACATTCCCGGATACAGAAAGCAATTTGAAGATAAACTGCACTTCGTACCTTTCCCCGGTACCCTTAACGTGCAGCTCTCGGAAAGAAGCTCAGCTCTTCGAAACAGGCTGCAAGAAATGCCTTCAGTCCATATAGATGGCTTTAATGACGGAGAACGCACTTTCGGGGGTGGAATTTGTTATCCTGTCAGAGTAGGTGATATAGAGGCTGCTGTGGTCGTCCCTGATAGGACGCATTACCCCACGGATTTAATCGAGATTATTGCACCTGTAAAACTCAGGGATGCCCTGAAATTAAAAGACGGAGACAGAATTGTGACACAGCTAAAAAAGCAGGGTACGGAGGGACAGGAGTGAGTGAGAGCACGGTATACGAATGCCTTCAGTACAGTAATGAAAATATCAACAGGGCACTGGGAGCCCTGCGTGCCGGAAATATGATCCAGATCTATGACTCGGACTCCAGGGAAGGAGAAACAGACCTTGTAATCCCTGCAAAGGCTGTCACCTACAAAGATGTGAAATGTATGCGAAAAGATGCAGGAGGGCTTATATGCGTTGCAGTGGACCCTGTTGCATCAAAACAGCTCAAATTGCCCTTTATGGCAGACCTTGTCAGGGAAGCCAGCAAAACCAGCGAGTCCCTTGGAGAACTTGTTGAAAAAGAAGGGGATCTTAAATACGATGCACATTCTTCTTTTTCCATCTGGGTCAACCACAGGGATACAAGGACAGGAATTCCTGATATTGAAAGAGCTCTTACAATCAGGAAAATAGGTGAGGTCACGGGAGAATCCCTTTCTGGAAACGGAGTCCGTTTTGGAAACGAGTTCAGGACTCCTGGGCATGTGGCTCTCCTCAGAGCTGCCGAAGGACTTCTCGATGAGCGCATGGGCCAAACAGAGCTTTCAGTTGCCCTTGCCCGTATGGCAGGGATTACCCCTGCGATGGTCGTCTGTGAGATGCTGGATGACGAAAGCGGAAAAGCCCTTTCAAAAGAAAAATCAAAAGAGTATGGCAAAGAGCATGGGCTTATTTTCCTTGAAGGCCAGGAAATAGTTGAGGCTTATATGCTGTGGACAGGCTCAGAGTGTTGAAATAACCTTATTATTCAGGCTGTCTCAAAACTCAAAGCATTTCTACAATTGAATTATAAGATACCTTATCTTTAAAAACAAACCCACTTAATATAGAGAAATTTAGACATAAATTAACCTTCTAGTAGAAAATATTGACACTATTGTCGAATTAACTTTATTTTTGAGACCCCCTGTTTTCCTCTTTTTTCACCGGCTTCCGTACAGAGTTTTTCCAGCATTCTTGATCCAAGCCCTTTTCTTGTATGGCCAGGCAGGATAAAATAGGAAACTATATCAGTGTGACGGAAATTCGTGAATGGGAATAGCCGTTTATAAACAGTGCTTTATCTAACGAACACGATGCTACCCTTCTTCTTACTTTTTCATGTTGCCCTAGGCGATTAAAGCTGATGGCCTGAAAAATGGATGTCGACTCCTTGAACCTGAAGAATCGAAGGCAGGGTATCCCCTGACTTATGCCCAGATTGCGGATTTTAAAAAGAATTTTAAGCATGATTCCACGCCTCTTTCTTCTGCAGATTACAGTGCTCAGGGATGTAAACTCCTGCAGTATATCAATACCCCGAAAATTATTTTACAGAAGGTCTTGATCCCAGGTTTCTGGAAATTCAGGAGGAGAATGTTGTGCCTCTTGGCCAGTATTCAGATTACGGAAAATCCGGGTTCTCAGGTTTTGATAATGCGGGATATTCTATGGATAAGCTTCAGGCAATAAAACAGAAAATTCTGGACACGCCATATTTAGGAAAGTGAAGGTTCAATAGCGAATTTACCAATATCCTGCAACTCCTAAAATAACGGGGTCGTGTGAGCTAATAAACAGCAATTTTTCCGGAGATCTCCTTTAAAGATCTCCATCTTTTAGGACCTGGAAGTTCACAATTCCCAATTTCTTGGAAGGCACACATTTATAAGAATAAACTTCATAATGCATAGATGAAACGCATATGAAATTCTTCAGATAACAGGCACAAAAAATGAAAGTACCTGGAAGCACTTTCATGCTAAAATTCATAGTACTTTTAAAGAGCTGATGCCTATTTAAAAACAATAATCCTGAGGTAATGAAAGTAAGGAAACTCTGAAATATTAAGAACTTTGATGCTTGTGTGACCTCTTAAATAAGAAATATCTGAACATATGTCCAGAATGTCTGAACAAACGGTCTAAAAACTCGTTACATTACAGTGAATATTCGATCTGAACAAAAAAATCGTTTGTTTTTTGCGAGAGTACTTATGCGTATTTATCTCTCATTTTCTGGATCTATGCTGTGAATTCCGTATCAGAAGATTAATCCCCCCATCGCGTTAAATACATACATATAGTTGTCTTTATATAATGATTAAAATATCTGGTGTACTTCTATTTACTGACTCTCGAAAGTTATATAATAGCAATAATAATTGATAAAAGGAAGGTCGTCTTATCAGCCTGCAAATTCACGCCTCTGCGTTTCCATTCATGGGAGCATTGATTTTTTCAGGGCTTATATCCATCTTACTTGCGATAAAAGCATACAGCGTCTTTAGTCCCCGCAGATTACCTTTTGTAAAACATTTTATATTATCCATGCTATGCATGGCTCTCTGGTCAGTAAATTACGCTTTTGAGATAGGGTTTATGGATATTGAGTATAAGTATTTATTTGCCCGTCTCGAGTACATTGGGATTGCCTTTATTCCTGTAGCGTGGTTTTTATTTGCTGCCGAATATTCTGGAATAGCCAGGCAGTTTGCGCGTAAGTATGAGAAAGTGCTTTATCTTGTTCCCACTATTGCAATTCTTCTGATGCTTACAAACAATATCCACGGACTACACTTCGGGGCTTATTATCTTGACTACTCCGAAGATTTTCCTCTCCTTATACTAGAGCATGGGCCATTTTTCTGGATTTTTTATCTCTATTCTTTTATTTTACTCATGCTTGGATTCCTCTTCTTTTTTAAGCAGTTTGTCCACCTTACAGCACCTTACGGTACCCATGCAGGTATTGCACTTACTGGAGCCAGTGTTCCAACTTTTGTAAACATACTTCACCTGGCAGATATAGGGCCTTTTGAATTCCTTGACCCAACTCCATTTTCCCTTGGAATAAGCGGTTTGATCCTTTACTGGGGCACAATTAAACATGAATTCCTTAATATTATTCCAGTTGCCAGAGAGAACGTTATAGAATCAATGAAAGATGGGTATATTGTTGTGGATATTTCTAACTCAATTATAGATATTAACAAGGCAGCACTTGAACTTGCAGGAAAGGCAAGAAAAGAGGTTATAGGAAAAAACTTTGATGATATTTTCGGAGAGGAAGTGGATATTTTAGGGTCTGCTCCTGAAGGAAATTTTGATAGGGAAATCTCACTCAAAAGCGGTTCGGAACTAAAGTTCTTTACTATCAGTATCAGTCCCCTTATTACAAGAGATGATGTAGAGGGCAAGCTGGTAATGATCCACGATATAACGGAGAAATACCGATACCAGGAAGCGTTGAAACAGGCAAATATGAAGATTAACCTTATGAGTAATATTACCAGGCATGATATTCTCAATCAGGTGAATGTGCTTTCAGGGTATTCCTTGCTAATTTCAGAAAAGCTCCCTCCGGATGTGAGGGAAGATCCCAGGATCTCAAAATATCTTCGGAACCTTAACAAAGGGATCGATACAATCCATAGCCAGATTATTTTCACGAAGGACTATCAGGAGCTCGGAATTATTTCTCCTACCTGGCAGACCTTATACAGTATTGTAAAAGAGGCAGCATTTGCTTTTTCAGGTCAGGGAATAAAATTTTCTATAGAGAATAAAGGTCTTGAAATATATGCTGATCCCCTGCTTATAAAAGCTTTTTACAATCTTTTTGATAATGCAAGATCTCACGGGGAACACGTAAGCGAGATTAACGTAAGTTCCCATGTAGCCGGAGAAAGCGTTGTTATTGAAGTAAAGGACAATGGCATAGGAGTCTCTCCTGCTATGAAAGAGCTTATTTTTGAAAAATCCGTCGGTAAAAATACCGGGCTTGGTCTTTTCCTCGTCAAAGGCATACTCTCCATTACAGGAATGGAAATTATTGAAACGGGGGTAGAAAGAGAAGGTTCTAAGTTTGAAATTAAGGTGCCTCCTGGGAACTGGAGAATAGTTCCTGTAGAGAGTAAAGCCGATCATATTGAAAAGGAGAATTAAGTTTTATTTCTGGATTAGATAGCGGTTGCTAGTTTTAAAAAATATATACAGAGCACTCTTTACAATTTATTTAATAAGTGAGTGTACTTGTTTTCTGAATCAATAATGTCCAAATAAGCTTAATCAATGTCCAAATAATCCGTAAATGCAGTTGACAGAAACCAGAAGCAAAGTTGCAATTAACACGGCGATTGGATTGTAACACCTGCAGAATGTGGGGAAGAGCCTGGGGGCTTGCCATCAGTAGTGGGATGAATGAACCAGGAAGCCCGTTAAATTTCAACAACAATAAACCTGAATTATATCTGGTGAAATTATGAGTGAATTTACCCTGAGCATGAGATTTAAAAAGGCGTTGAAAGGTGAGTCCATTGACATGGTTCCTGTATGCTCCGTTACACAGACAGGTACTGTTGAACTCATGGAAATGACAGGAGCTTACTGGCCTCAGGCTAATTACGATGCCAGTAAAATGGCGGCACTTGCTCTGGGAGGATATGAGATTGCAGGGTTTGAGAACGTGCGATGTCCTTTCTGCACTACAGTGCTTGCCGAAACCCTAGGTTGTACAGTAGATGTGGGCAGTGTTGATATACAGCCTTATGTAACTGATTTCCCCTGCAAGAAAATGAGCGATGTTAAGAATATTTCAGTTCCTAACTCACTTCTTGAAAGCAAACGAACATCGGTAGTGCTGGATGCGGTCGAGATCCTCAAAGAAGATGTAGGGGAGAACGTGCCTGTTGTCGCAGGGGTTGTGGGGCCTGCCGGGCTTGCCTCCATGATTGCGGGCATGAAAAACTACCTTATGTGGTTTGTTACGAACCCTGAAGTCGTTGAAGAACTGATGGGAACCCTGAGCGAAGCCTGTATAGAGTACGCGAACGGTTTGCTGGAAAGAGGGGCAGATGCCGTGACCCTTATAGACTCTGAAGCCGGACCTGATATAATTGCACCTGATATGTTTAAGGCTTCGGTTTTTCCCCTCTACAGGAAGTTCTGTAGAGAGGTTAAAGGCTTAAAAATCCTTCATATGTGTGGGGACGCTACGTCTGTCCTTAATCCTCTGAAAGACGCCGGTTTTGAGGGAATCAGCATTGAAGAGAAGGTTAATGTCAGTTTTGCAAAGAGGGTTCTGGGCAACCGGGTACGTTTGATAGGTAATGTTTCTCCTTCGGATACCCTGTTGATGAAAGGTCCTGATGAAGTTATGATCGAAGCAAGAGCATGTCTTGAAGACGGAATCGATATCCTTGCTCCTGGCTGCGGTCTTGCTCCTCATACAGCACTTGAGAACATAAAAACCCTTTTCAGGGCGAGAAACGAGTACTGTTCACAGTAATCCCCTGGAGGGGCTTGAGGAGGGATTTGAGGGAGGAATTTTCCTGAAAAGCGTCCATGTACTGACTCCTTCATCTACTTTTTAGGAACTCATCTCCGAGTCATTAAGACTTATAATCAGCGCAGAACCCATAATTAAGGCGCAACCTGCAAGAGTTTTTGACGTCAATGTAATATCCGAGTACATCTATATCAAAAAGACTCAGCTGAGAGGTTCTGTCAGGGAAAGGAAGCTTCCGGTCTGGGTTTTAAGGTTAGCAGGACCGTAAGGATCTCTCCGAAACCTGTGGAAACTATCCCGAAAGCGGCAATTAATGCCAGGTTGTTATAAAGAACGTCCCTGTAAACCTCAAATGCAGAAGGGCTCAGCAGCAAAAGTACTATCAACATGGGTCAGAAGATAATCGCAAGTTCGGGTTACTCTTTTTTAAAACATTTACGTTCATGATCAGAGCCGCAAAGACAACTCCTGAAAACAGTCCCGCTATTATGCCCAGAATATAGTTGCCGGTAAGTTCTATGCCGGAAATCCAGCCATCAGTCCTGACTATAAGATATACTCCTGTAATTGCAACGAAGAGGGCAGCTATACTTTCTTTTCCTATTTTCTCATTCAGAAGAAAGGGAGAAGCCAGCATTACATAAATCGGAGCTGTATAAGACACAATGCCAAAATCTAGTGATAATCATAAAAATCAAAAATCACTAGATTTTGAATATGGCACAATTCTTTGAGCATGACATATTGACCTGTGCCAGAAGAGCTTGAATATTGAGTTTGA
>JASGVX010000056.1 GCA_030054735.1 Methanobacteriota archaeon
TCATAATTTTTGTTGATGCCGATTTTGAAATAATACATAGTATTTGTACGTAACTTTTAGGTTTACATATGATCAATTAATAATATCTCATACTAAACTTTTATGAAAAAATGATTCAGTATTTATATATGTGGTGATAGTTGAACCACATGTTAAGCAACTTTCAATCTCATTTCTAGCTAGGGGACACCATAAAACGACATCAAGAAAAATGTTCTGATTTTTAATGTCGACCTGCCGAATCTAGGATGTATTATTTCAAAATCGCCATCAATAGAAATTATGAGAATTAAATATCGACCTGCCGAATCTGGGGTTAATTATTTGCTTTCTCTTTTCCAGTAAATCTTTACATATTAATTTGGAAAGAGTCTTCCACTAAATCTTTATATATTAATTTGGAAAAAATCAGTTTCACCTGAATAATTACTAAAGTTTTATGTCAATATCGGTAAAACCTAAACTATTCAAGTGAAACTGAGCGTGCGGCCTGAAGCACCCAATTAAGAGTGAAGTGAACGCACGTAATTTTGTTTTTTAGCTTGCCAAATTCGGGTGCTTTTGGAATATGTTCCCAAAATGGTGACCCCAAATAGAATACTCATTAATTTTATATGAAACTTTCCAACTATATAAACCTATAAAAACGGTTTATTTAGCATGAAAGTACTTTCCAGCACTTTCATTTCTTTGTGCCTGTTATTCGAAGAATTTCATATGCGTTTTATATATTTTTTATTGAGGAAGACAATTTCACTATTAAAACGCTATGTTCAAATTTTACAGGCATATATTTACAGGCATATAACATGACATAGCGCTATTGTTCTCTTCCAGGAGTTCTGTCCATCCCCTGATGCACGTTTGATCTTTTGGCATTAGAATTCTAAGCACGGTTATTGAGTTCATTTAAAGTTTTGAGCTTCAGGGTAACCTCTAAAAAAAACAGAAATAAAAAAAGCTTAAGGAGTTTTTAAAGGTCCTCAACCGTGCCTCTGCATGAGACCTGCCAGCTTTTAACCTTCTTCACACTGATTTTTATTGTTTTTGCAAGTTCTACAGGGTCTGCTTCGGCCAGGGCTTTTAAACTTGTAATCCCGGCTTCTTCCAGCTTTCTCGCAGTTGTTTTTCCCACGCCTTCAAGGTCTTTAATGGATTTTGGCCTTTCTTTTTTAGGCAATTGTGCCTGCTCTTCCTGCTGGGTTTTTTGCCATTCTATGAAATTGCACTGTGGGCAGCCAAGGTCCCAGGTCCGTTTTCCCTGATTGATTATGCGGATGTGGTACAGGCCGTGAGTTTCGCAGGATTTATCAGTGACTATAATACGGCCGCTCTTTGGAAGGGGCAGGGAGAAAGTGCAGTTAGGGTAATTACTGCAGCCTATGAAGCGGTTTCCTCTTTTCGAACGGCGGATCATCAGTTCGTTTCCGCATAAGGAACAGTTTCCTATGACTTTATCTTCCCTGAGGCCTGCATGCAGGGACTCTATTATATTATCCCTGTTTTTGTCAAGCTCCGAAAAGACCTGCTTGAGCATTTCCCTGGACTCTTCAAGGACAGCATCCTCTTTAATCTTGCCCTCTGCAATTTTGTCCATGTTTTCTTCCAGCAGCTTTGTCATATCCGGCTTCGTAATTGTAGGTGAGTATTTCTCGAGTGTATCCACTACGGCAAAAGACGTGTTTGTGGGCTGAACAGGATTTCCGTGGATATAAGCCCTGGAATAAAGCTTGCTTATAATCTCGTGCCTGGTGGCTTTTGTCCCGAGCCCGAGCTCTTCCATTATATTGATAAGCCTGCCCTGTCCGTAACGGCCTGGAGGCTGGGTTTCTTTATCCAGCATCTCTTTCGCTATCACTTTTAAGGAATCTCCTTCCCTGAGTTCAGGAAGCAGCCTGTCTTCAGGGGCATTATAGGGATAATACCAGCGCCATCCGGATTCCAGAAGCCTTGCTCCGTTTGATCTGAATTCTTCCCCATTGATATCAAGTTTAAGGCGCATAGTTTCCCATATGCTTGGTTCTGCAAAGGTTGCAAAAAAGCGCCTGACTACAAGCTCATAGACTTTCCATTCATCTTCTTTTAAATCGGCTTCCTTTGCAAGGGAAGCAGGAAAGATAGGTGGGTGGTCTGTAGTTTCTTTTTTCCCGCGAGTGGGGATAAGTTCAGATTTTTCAAGCAGGGTATTTGCATATTCCTTAAAAGGTCCTTCTTTGAAAATCTCAATTTGAGCCCTCAGGTCCAGAGTATCGGGATAAACCGTATTGTCCGTCCTCGGGTATGAAATGTACCCATTAGTGTAAAGGGATTCGGCTATGCGCATAGCATTTGCAGGGCTGAGCCCTATTGAGTTTGCCGCATTGATAAAACCTGTAGTGTTAAATGGAGTAGGGGGTTGGTCGGTCTTAGTTCCTTTTTCTATCTCTTTCAGTTCCGCTTTTTCCCCCAGTTTCTTGAATACCTTTGAGGCTTCCTCTTTGTCAAGGAAACGGCGGGTCGAGTGCTGGGCTAAAAAAGTATCTCCTGCTGCATCTTCAAGTTCAACGTGGATTTCCCAGTAAGGGGTAGGGACAAAGATGTTCCTTTCTTTTTCCCTATCAACTATAAGAGATAAAGTTGGAGACTGCACCCTTCCCACGGAAAGGAACATTTTCCCAAGCCTGCCTGCAGCAAGAGAGATGTATCTTGTAAGGGCAGCCCCCCATACCAGGTCAATTACCTGCCTGGAGTGACCTGCGTCTGCGAGGTTAAAATCTACATTTGTAGGATTTAAAAATGCGTTTTCAATTGCTTTTGGAGTTATTGCACTATAACGGACCCTGTCGAAAGGAACTTTTGGGTTAACCTGTTTTATGATGTTCAGGGCTTCTACTCCTATCAACTCTCCTTCCCGGTCATAGTCAGTTGCAATAGTGACTTTTTCTGCTTCTTTTCCAAGGCTCTTTAAAGCAGTTACTATTTTCCGGTTGATAGGGGTTGTTATAATCTCGGCATCTATCAGGGCTCTGGCATCAACCTTCTGCCAGTTGTTGTACTCACTTGGAAAATCTATCCCGACAATATGGCCGGAAAGCCCTACTACTGCAGTTTCCTTTCTGCTTTTGCCGGACCCGCTCTCGTACCGGTATACGTCCACTCCGCTGACTCTTTCCTTTTTTGGACTTTTAGGAGCCAGAATCGCAGCTATCCTCCTTGCTGCTATATTTTTTTCCGTTACAATGAGGTGCATTTAAAACTCCGGTTTAACTTTTTTATATTTTATGGAGAAATACTGGCGTACCCCAAATCTTCTGCCACTCTAAGTCAAAGCTGCCTCCTACTTCATGAAGTTTCCTTTTGCAATATAAATTTTTGGATCAAATATAGAAATTTCTGCCATCCGTGACTAGAATTAGGGTCATATTCTCCTGTTTTATTCTGTTTTTACCTTTTATCAGTATTTTCTCCAAGTTTACTACTCCCAGGTCTCAGAATTTTTAATTTATGATATTTTTCTAATTCGCGAATCTAACGGTTGCTAATAAGCGCCAGTGCACGTTCTACTGCTTCTCCAGGACTTTTCACCCTTTCTACGCCTTCTATTTCCCATTTACAGTCAAAAACAAACACAGGCTTTCCCATTTTCAATCCGAGTGCTATTTCCGAAAGGGTCCCATACTCTCCAGAAACAGCAATCAGAGCATCCGAAGATTGGGCTATAAGGGCATTCCTGGCATGCCCCATTCCGCTGAGAATGGCCACATCTATCCAGGGATTTGCATCTTCTCTGCAGGTTCCGGGCAGAATTCCTATAGTCGTACCCCCTTCCAGTTTTGCTCCAAAGGCTGCTGCTTCCATTACGCCTCCCAGCCCTCCGCAGAGAAGGACAGCTCCTTTTTTTGCAATCTCTCTTCCCACAGATTCAGCAAGGGCTCTGGTCTCAATGCTGCAGTTTCCGGCTCCTATGACACCTATCTGTTTTCTTACTGATGGTTTCACCGCACCTTACTCCTTTCAGCCATGTTACTTCTTTTCAGCCATGTTACTTGAGACTTTTTATTCGAGACCTGGTAAGGTTGCGCGCCTATTCTTCGCTGGATAACTTACCTTTCTCAAATTCACTTCAATTTTCTCTGTAGCTACCCCCAGATTAAAATACCGGGGGATTAGCCTTATTGATTCTAAATGCAGCCGTTTTCAGATGTAATGACTCTGAATTTCCACGATTTCTGCACTGTTTTTCGCGGTTGCGTATTCATCAAGCGGTTCCTTATTAAGCTCAAGAAAACTGTGCCCCCAGTTAAACTTGGACATGACTTTTTCGGCCTGTTCTTTGTATCCTATGATGTACAGGGCTGCTGCGAAAGCCTCAGCAGAATTGAGTTTGAATGGCCTTCCGAAGTTCACAGGATTGCCTGCTAGCATGTAAGGAAGGGCCCTGTGTTCCAGGTTCAGCTTTTCCAGCTCAGGGAAAACCCTTTCCACATCTTCCCAGGAGCAGTCAAGTACAATAATTCCTTTCTTTGGGTCATCAGCCGGTGAAAGTGCCTTTTTTGCCATCGGGTCAAGCAAAATCGCTGATCTGGGAAGCCTTGAGACCCTGTCATAAAGGCGGGCAAGCTCAAAGCGTGCCATTTTTCTTCCTGTGCACTTTTTGGGGTTGCACTGTCCAGCATGATAGATATAAAGGGGAACTTCACTGCTCTTTGTTGGATTCATTATTGATTCTCTGGAATGTGGGACTTATATGTCTTGCCTACTTTCCGCACTATTTTTCTCACACATAATTTTTTTAGGAATGGTGGAAATATTTCAATTTTTAATTCGTTAATTCTTCTGAACATCACGAATACTCATTTACATGAAAGTGCTTCCAGGTACTTTCATTTTTTGTGCCTGTTATTCGAAGAGTTTCATATGCGTTTCATCAACTGGTACGCCAGGAGGAAGGTCTTTGGAAACTCCGTGGAAGGTTATCTGGCTTTCCTTACGTTGGCTGCCGAAATAAAGGTCAATGTGAGAAATGAAAAGCTCTGATAGAGATCTGCAGACTGCACGAGGAAAGGAATATTCATGCATGAGCTCATTGTAAAGCTGCGTCTGTAACTGGCGATTAAAAGTGGAGAGATATTCATTTGAGTTTTTCAAGAGCATTAACACCACCAATAAGGGTTTAGTGACAAGAACAGATAAACAATTGGTCAGATGGGAGTATTTTTAAAGTTAACGTATCTCATTATCCATTTGTAGAAATGATTTGAGTTTTGAGACAGCCTCTAGGATTTGGTTTTTAGGATTCACTTTACTGGCTCAAACTTTTCTTTTGTCTTAGGATTTACTTTACTGGATCGATCCTTCAAATTTCCCTAATTATAATTCCGAGCCACCTGACTTTATTAACTAGACGATATAGTAAAGCTTGATTGCAAAATCCCTGGCTTCTCAAATAATTCATACATATAAACTTTGGGGCATTCCTTAAATTATATTATATACTTTCTGGCTCTATATCCATTTATATGGCTGATGAGAAGCGGATATGGAGAATCGTTCCGGATACAAGCGTGATTATTGACGGGAGGCTTTCGTCCCGAATTAAAAGTGGTGAGTTCGAGAATGCTGAAATCATTATTCCCGAAGCTGTAGTATCTGAACTTGAAGCTCAGGCAAATAAGGGCAGAGAAATAGGTTTCAAAGGGCTTGAAGAGCTTTCAGGACTTCGCAAGCTGGCAGACAGGGGGGATATCCAGCTTAAATTCAGTGGGGTTCAACCCAGTTTTGAGGAGATCAAGCTTTCTAAAGAAGGAAGGGTGGATGCCCTTATCCGGCAGACAGCTCTTGATGTGGGAGGTCTGTTCGTCAGTGGAGACCGCGTACAGGCTCTGATAGCCAGGGCAAAGGGGCTCAATGTCGAGTACATGCATCCCAAAGTTCTGGACCCCTCGGAGTTAGGTCCTCTCAAAGTAGAACACTTTTTTACTGAGGACACGATGTCCGTACACCTCAAAAATGGGGTTTCTCCTATGGCCAAGAAAGGTCCTGTTGGACAGGTGCGTTATTTACGGATAAGGGAAGAACCTTCAAGTTCTCAGGAACTTTCCAGAATCTCAAATGAACTTATTGAGAGAGCAAGGATTGACCCAGAGTCTTTCATTGAAATATCTTCAAGTGGAGCCACAGTCCTGCAAATCAGAAACATGAGAGTTGCAATCGCACATCCTCCTTTTTCCGATGATATGGAGATAACTATCGTCAGACCTACAGTTCTTGTTGACCTTGAGCACTACCGCCTGAGCGATAAACTGAAAGAACGCATAATTAGTCAGCGTGGGATCCTTATTGCAGGTTCTCCCGGAGCCGGTAAGTCAACTTTTGCTGCCGGAGTTGCACGCTATTTGAATGAGCATGGGCAGGTAGTTAAAACCATGGAATCTCCAAGGGATTTGCAGGTACCTGCTGAGATCACTCAGTATTCTCCCCTGAATGGGAGGATGGAGAACACTGCTGATCTTTTGCTTCTGGTCAGGCCGGATTATACTATCTACGACGAAGTCCGAAAAACCGGGGACTTCCTGATTTTTGCAGACATGCGGCTTGCAGGGGTCGGAATGATAGGAGTCGTGCATGCAACCCGGGCAGTTGACGCAATCCAGCGCCTGATAGGAAGGATTGAACTGGGCGTGATCCCTCAGGTAGTTGATACTGTAATTTTCATCGATAAAGGAGAGGTTGCAAAAGTCCTGGTGCTTGCCTTCACGGTCAAGGTTCCGGATGGGATGACCGAACAGGATCTTGCAAGGCCGGTAATCACAATTGCTGATTTTGAAACAGGCAAGGTCGAGTATGAAATTTATACATATGGAGAACAGGTTGTGGTCATGCCAATCGGAGTTCCGCGGGAAAGCCGTAAACCTGCCTGGAAGCTTGCTGAAGAAGAGATACGGAACGTTATTGGCAGGTATGCAACAGGTCCTGTCGAAGTAGAAGTAACATCAGACGACAGTGCAATCGTAAAGGTTACCTCTGAAGATATGAGGAGGGTTATCGGCAAAGGAGGGAATGTAATTGATAGGATTGAGAATATACTTGGTCTTCATATAGATGTGAGAGAGATAGAAGCTGAAGCTCCAAAAAGAACAAAAGGACTGAAGCATGGGGCTGAAAGTAAAGCTTTTTCAGCCAAAACACGAGAAGCGGCGTCCGAGGCCAGCGCTCCCGTCTCTTCGGTTCATCCTATCATCGAAATGACTAAAAAACACCTTATCCTTGGGGTTCCAGAGCTTGCAGGAAGGGATGTGGAGATCTTTATTGAAGATGAATATCTTTTCAGTGCAACTGTTAGCCGTCATGGCGATGTGAAACTCAGGATAAATTCGGAGCTTGCGATGGATATTTTGGAAGCTCAGGACAGAGGAGATTTTGTTGAGGTCAGACCTCTCTAATCTTCCTATTTATTATTTTTTCCTAGTGTCGCGTCAGTATTAAGATATCGCATATAATCGACTACAACAATACAAAATCGTATAATCCTTGATGACTGACACGACACTAGTTTTTTTCAAATACACTTCTTATATCTTTTATACACAGTTTAAAAAATTTACATATATTTCAAATTGAATTTGCAGTGAATAGTTTTGAAAAGCGATTGGGGGCTTGAGTGCCGCTTATCTATTGAAATACCAAAAAATTTACAGGCTGGAAAAGCTCATTCAGGAATTCCTTCATGCTTTTTTCAGGAAGTAGTTTCTGCAAAGCTTGCTACAGCTTCTTCAGTCACTCTGGTGGGGCCTTCTATTTCTCCTGAAGCTCCTTTTCCTCTTGTCAAAACAGTGACCCCGTTAATCTCAGTTCTATTCAAGGATGCGCTTCCCAGTCCTTTAAGAATAAGATTTGCATTTCTAACCGGTTTTCCGTCTTTATCTGTTACTTTTACTTCTGCTGATGCTGCAAAGGGTTTCTGTGCGGTAGTGGCACTTACTATTATCGAGGTTTTGGCTGAAGGCCTCTTCACCCAGGTCATGTCCTTTCAACGAAGATTAACATTTCCTTTGTAGGAGTTGCTATTGTCGAGATAAGCGTTGCAATATTGCATATATTTTATATATATTGACTTTTCTTCCTATATATCATCATATATGTTCTCATTCCTTCTTTTTGACTATATGTTTATATAGTTCTTTTATGCATAAATTACTCTAGTATTGAAAAACAACCTTACTGACTATAGCGAGGGAAAGAGATTTTTGACTCAAGAATGTTCTGATGAGCCAGGTGAATCGGACCATAGACGGAATCTTTTGTGTTTTTTAGGACTGCACGACTGGAAACGAAAAAGTGGAGCACTCTGCTGTCTGCCAAAGGTGCTCGAAAAACGTTACAAATGCGTTCGCTGTGGCAAGCACAAGGTGATTTTTGAGCAGGAGAAAATTCCCTGTGAACTTTCTGCAGACTGATACTGACCTGAAATTTCCATTTTTATATATTTCAGGTATATTTTTACTCATTTTTCCTTTCTTCATATTTGGCATGAAAGTGCTTTCAGGTACTTTCATTTCTTTGTGCCTGTTATTCAAAGAATTTCATGTGCGTTTTTCTATTCTCTTCCTCAATTTGGAATTCTTCTTCGTAAGCTTAATCTATCTTAAATTTGTTTGTTAAAACTATGAAAAGGATCGTGATTATCGATTACGGGCTTGGAAATCTCAGAAGTGTTCAAAAGGGGCTTGAACACGTAGGAGCAAGTCCCATAATCTCCGGGAACCCTGACGAGATCCTGGCTGCAGACGGTATTATTCTCCCTGGAGTAGGTGCTTTTATAGATGCAATGAAATGTCTGCTTCCTCTCAAAGGGACTATTGAGAAATTTGCAGACTCGGGAAAACCAATGCTCGGGATCTGTCTCGGACAACAGGTCCTTATGAGCTCTTCTGAAGAAGGCAGGCTGACCGATGGGCTTAACTTTATTAAGGGCAAAGTGCTTCGTTTTCCAAAATCTGAGCTGAAAGTGCCTCACATGGGCTGGAATAAAATCAGGATAAAACAGGACCACCCTCTGTTTAAAGGTATTCCCGACACTTCTCTCGTATATTTCGTACACTCGTACTATGTAGATACAGCTGCAGAGAATACTCTTGCGTCATGTGAGTATGGACTGGAATATTCTGCTTCAGTGGTGAATTCGAAAGGTAATGTAATGGGTACCCAGTTCCACCCCGAAAAAAGTGGATCCACAGGACTGAAGATTTTGAAAAACTTCGTAGAGATGTGTTGAATTATAGATATGTTGAAATATTGAAACAAACCTGACAGGGTACTGAGATTTTGTGACTGAACCTTTATTCTATCGTTTTTAGGCGCCTAAGTTTGGGTTCCTGGGTATTTCGTATTATTCAAAATTCAATTAAGAAACCGATACTTTAATTTCGAATTATCCTGTCCTGCACTTTGAAAAGCATCGACAGATACTGCAAAAGGATGGTTAATATGGATATAGAAGGCTATGCAAAACGGGCTCTTAGAAAAGACCCTTCAAATGAAAACGGGCTTGAGGCAGAGCTTGCTTCAAGAATACTTGAAATCAAGAACATAAGCTCTGATAGGGCTCGCGAGATTGCGGCTGCTGTTATTTGTGAAGCAAAAGCAACTCTTCACACTGAGGGAGACGTATTAAATCCCATTATTTCAGGAGTTGCTATGGGAGAGTTCGGAGTAGGCTCAAGAGGTACAGGGGACTTTTACGTCCATTCCAAGCTCGGGGAAGTCATAGGCAATACCGGTGCTGTAGTTGACAGTTCCCAGCTTGATGACTCGGGCGTTGTGAAAATAGGTGATGAATACCTGGTAGTTACAATTGATGGCATACATTCCCGCCTCAGTGATTTTCCTTTCCTTTCGGGTTTTCACGTAGCCAGAGCAGCTCTGCGTGATGTCTACTCAATGGGAGCCCACCCCCTTGCCATGCTTTCAGATATTCATGTAGCAGACGATGGGGACGTGGCAAAAATATTCGATCACATCGCAGGAATAAGCACGGTTTCCGAGCTTACCGGAATACCTCTTATTACTGGAAGCACTCTCCGTATAGGAGGGGACATGGTCATAGGTGACAGAATGACTGGCGGCGTTGGTGCTGTTGGTGTTACCTCTTCTCTTACCTCGCGCAACCGGACAAAGGCAGGAGACCTTATCCTTATGACTGAAGGTGCAGGTGGAGGCACGATTTCTACAACTGCACTTTATTATGGGATGCATGACGTGGTGGAAGAAACTATTAACATCCGTTTTCTTGAAGCCTGTGAAGCTCTTCTGCAGTCCGGGTTATACAGGAAAGTCCATTCCATGACCGATGTTACCAATGGCGGAATACGTGGGGATGCACGGGAAATCTCAAAGACTGCAAAATTAAAACTGGTCTTTGAAGAAGAAAAAATGAGAGCCCTTGTTAACCCAAAGGTGCTTTCCATGCTTGAGCTCCTTAAAATCGATTATCTTGGTGTATCTCTTGATGCACTTCTGGTTATCGTCCCCCCTGAATATGCCGATGAGATTCTTGAAACAGTCCGGGCTGTCGGTGTCGAGATTGACATCATAGGTCGTGTAGAAGAAGGAAACGGGGCTGAAATTTTCGTTAATGGAGAAGTCCGGGACTTTGCACCCAGATTCAGAGAATCTGCCTATACTCCTGTTAAAAAAATCCACGGTGAAGAGAACCCACGTGATTTCGAGGAGATGAGAAATGCAATTGATAGGGCGGCTGAAGAAGCTATAAATAAAAAGCAGAGGGTTCTTGAAAAAATAAAGGAAAAAAAATAAAAAGTAAAACCGGAAAAAGAAATATAACAAGCAAAATCGGTAAAAGAAAGCGAAAAGAGAAACTTTGGAAGATTATCGTTTAAATAGTATATAGCCATAGATTCAGGAAAGTGGAAAAAAAGTGGGAGTGTTAACTTTTCTTTTTTACCAGAAGCACTTCCCTTTCTTTTCCAATTATCTCAACGTCCTGATCAACTCCTATTTCTTCTTCGGATCTGGCTTTCCAGTACTCTCCTTTATAGCGGACAAACCCTCTTTTTTCAGGGCCTATGGGATCTATGGTTTGCGCAGTATCTCCTGTAATGGTCCCTATAACTGGTTTTTTCTTCCTTATTTCTGCGACTTTATATATTGCATAGACAAGGAATATCCCGAAAATGATTGTGGGAGTAACAACTGTTAGTATCAACAGTTTCCGAAACTCGGGAGTGTAAATATTCTCGCTTCCCATCGGTATAAGTAAGACGCTTCCTATTATCAGGCTGATAAGTCCGGCAAGCCCAAAAATCCCAAATCCTGGAGACTTCATTTCGAGGATCAGAAGCCCTATTCCTACAAGGATCAGGAAAAATGCTGCTATATTAATATCGAATCCTGTGCCTATCAACCCAAGCACGATTGAAATAATTCCAAAAATTTCTGCTCCTGCTCCAGGGTTTGAAATACCGAAGATAACTCCGTAAAGCCCTATTGTCAGAAGAAGGGAGGACAGGATCGGGTTTGAAATGAGTATCAGGAAGGAAAGGGAAAGCGGAGCTTCGTAGGTCTCTATTTCTGCATTTGCAGTATGCAGTTCTCTGCCTTTTACAATCTCCCCCTCAACCTGGGCAAGCAGGTCAGGAACAGAAGAAGCTCTATATTCAATCACTCCTTCTTCCAGAGCTTCTTCGTCGTTAAGGTTTCGGTTCTCGGTAATTACTTCTTCTGCAAAAGTCTCGTTTCTTCCGTGTTTTTTTGCCGTTTCAACCGAGAATTTTACGAGGGCATTAATAAACTTGTCATCATCTATGGGTTTTGTCCCTTCTGCAGACATCTGCACTGGCTGTGCTGATCCTATCACTGTAAAGGGAGCCATTGCAGCAATATCGGTCCCCATAAGGATGAGGGTCCCCGCAGACCAGGCTTTTCCGCTCTCAGGCACGTACCCTATTACAGGAACGGTTGTGTTCTCAATTGCCTTTATGATTATTTGAGTCTCTTCCAGCCCCCCTCCCGGAGTGTCCAGAGTAATTATGAGAGCCTCAAAGTTCCCGTTTTCAGCTCTTTCTATTGCGGCAGCTATTAAATTGTCAGATGCAGGAGTAATAGCTCCATTTATTTCGAGTACAAGCACTCTGTTTTCAGGCGCTGCCTCTGCAGAAAGTACAAAAACAGCTGTCAGACTGATGCACAGAAATAAAATAAAGAGGGGATGAAAGACCCTTTTTATTTGCATAATTACTGTCCCTTTCTCGCCTTTAGAATCCTTTTCTATTTTTTCTACCATTTAGTCTATTTTACCCTTCCTTCTTTCCGGATATTGCCTGAGAAAGGGCAGCTATATTTCCAATTTCAGGGGTTTGAGTTTGCGTAACCACGATAAGGTTTTTCTCCCTGGCAATCTCGGCAAGAGTCTGAAGTTCCCTTAACTTGATGGCAGCAGGAAGCCCTTCATAACTATTGGCAGCATCTTTCATCCTCTCTGCAGCCTGGAATTCTCCTTCTGCAAGGATGATCCTTGCACGCTTTTCCCTTTCGGCTTCAGCCTGTTTTGCGATTGCCCTTTTCATTGTATCAGGCAAAGCTACGTCCCGAATAGTTACTCCTGTAACCTTGATCCCCCAGGGGTCGGTATAAGCATCCAGCAGTTCCTGAATCTCCTTGTTTATGCTTTCTCTTTCGGAAAGTAACTCATCAAGTTCCATTTGACCCAGTACGTCTCTAAGCGTTGTCTGGGAAAGAGTTGAAGTTGCAAACATATAGTTTTCAACCTGGGTAATTGCAGCCCCTGGTTCTACTACTTTGTAATATACAACGGCATCCACTGCAACTGTAACATTATCTCTTGTGATTACTGCCTGTTTTGGGACATCGATTGCAACGACTCTCAGGTCTATTTTTATGGCTTTATCAATAATTGGTATGATAAAGAAGATACCCGGCCCCTTTACTCCACTGAGGCGTCCGAGTCTGAAAATAACAACTCGTTCGTATTCATTTACCATTTTTATTGACTGTGAGATTATTAATATTACAACTATTAATACAGGGAGCAGTGATCCACTGATATAATCAATCATAATTTTATTCCCCTCTATACGTTTATCTTAAATTTGAATTTGATACTAATTAAGTGTTTTTTATTTAAGGAATTCTTAATAATTTACATGAAGTATACAGTTATAAATTAAAAATTTTACATTCTATCGTCTATATAAAATATCTGTGTAACTATATAAGTCCTCACACCATCCTTCGTTCCGATTTTAATGGATTGCAGTCACTGTCTTTAATCAGATTAATTATCTGAATATGATAAAAACTGCCTCAGAAACCTGAAAGTTCAGGGTATCTGTAGGCGCTATAGAAAATAGCATGCTTACAAATACTTATATCTTGCATACACAAGATATTGAACAGAAATACAGGATATACGCAGAAAGAGAATGAGCCGGTAGGCACTTATTCCTGGCCGGGAGAAGTCCTTTCAGTTATTAGTAGACTGAGGGTTGGCACAGAACATAATAACAATAATAACAATAATAATGATTACAATAATAATAATAATAATAATAATAATAATAATAATAATAAGTGTGCAGAATTCAAAAGAGGTTTGAATTCCAAAAAATTGTGAGGTTAAGAAAACGCAGGTTCGGGAGAACCACTGGTGTTGATATTAATGAGTAAGGAATGTCCAGACTGCCACGGGCGTGGCTACGAAGTTATTTCAACTGAAGTTTGCCCTCTCTGCAAGGGAAAGGGCAAGGCAAAATCAGTTGATTTCATGAAAATATCAGAAAAAGATCTTAACAGTTTCTTGAAAAATGGTGCAGTATGCGAGAAATGCAAAGGAAAGGGGAGCATTGAAGTTACCAAGCCCTGTGAAGCCTGTGAGGGGCTTGGAAAAATCTATACCTGCAAGATTTGTGGAGCAAGAATTCACAACCCAGATGACGCAGATGAAGAGATCTGCACTGTCTGTTCCCGTTCCCAGTATGTTTATGCTCTGGATGAATCCTGTGACCTTAAAGATCTGGAAGCAGGAAAACTGTATCATGGAGCTGTAAGCAGTATTGCCTCTTTTGGGGTCTTTGTAGACCTGAACCCTCAAGTGAGAGGGCTTATGCACACCAGTAATATTGGAGTCCAGCCTGAAGTCGGAGAAGCTTTAATCGTCCTGGTGAAAAGTATAAAAGCCGGAGGAAAACTGGACCTTATCCCTAAAACTCTTAAAAAATACAAGACCATTGAACTTGAAAAAGAGCTCCCGCTTAAAAATTCCTCCCAGATAGACACCAGCATGAAAGGCAGGCACATAAGGATTGAAGGAGAGGTTATTCAGGTAAAACAGACCAGCGGGCCGACAATCTTCACCATAAGCGACGAAGGAGGCTTTATTCCATGTGCGGCTTTTGAGAGTGCAGGAAAGCGCTCTTACCCTCACATCGATACAGGAATGATTGTCTCTATCACGGGAGAAGTGAGCCCGAGAGATGAGCAGGTCCAGATTGAAGTCATGAGTATGAAACGGCTGACAGGAGAAAAAGAAGCTGCTGTCAAGGCCAGGATTGAGAGGGCAATAGAGGAAAAAGCCTCACCTGCTGATATTCCTTTTCTGGTTGAAAGCGAGATTATGGAAAAGCTCAGGCCAAGAATGCTCCATGTCGCCAAAGAAATCAAAAAGGCAATCCTCCATTCGACACCTATTATACTCAGACATCATGCCGATGCCGATGGGATAACTTCTGCAATCGCAATTGAACGTGCAATCCTACCCCTTATCACAGAAATAGGCGGGACGGATGCGGAGTACTATTTCTACAAACGGGCTCCTTCAAAGGCTCCTTTTTATGAGCTTGCCGATGTTACAAGGGATATTTCCTTTGCACTTGAAGACTATGCCCGGCATGGGCAGAAAATGCCTCTTATTATCCAGGTAGACAACGGCTCAACAGAAGAAGATGTGCCTGCAATGCAACAGGCAAAAGTCTACGGCATCGACATTCTTGTCATTGACCACCACCACCCGGATGACATTGTTGACCAGTACCTTATAGGTCATGTTAACCCTGCTCATGTAGGAGGAGATTTTGGGGTTACTGCAGGCATGCTCTGTGTAGAGCTTGCTCGTATGATTAATCCGGGAATCAGTGATACAATAAAGCACCTTCCTGCTGTTTCGGCAGTAGGTGACCGTTCAGAGGCCCCTGAAGCTGAAAGATATATCTCTCTTGTATCGGACCGATATTCTCTTGAAAAGTTAAAAGACATGGCTCTGGCTCTGGATTATGAACAGTTCTGGCTTAAGTTTAGCAGTGGAAAAGGCATTATTGACGATATCCTGGATCTGGGAGATCACAAAGTCCATGAAAATCTGGTATCTTTGCTTTGTGAGCAGGCAAATGCCATGATAAAAGAACAGCTTGAGACCTGTCTCTTTAATGTCAAGTCCCAGAAACTGGCGAATGGCGCTATTATGAATGTAATAGATGTCGAAAACTATGCCCAGAAATTTACCTTCCCGCCACCGGGCAAGACCTCCGGGGAAGTGCACGATGTTCTTTCCAAAAAGTATCAGGACAAGCCTGTGGTCACTATTGGTTATGGCCCTGACTTTGCTGTCATCCGTTCGAAAGGCGTGCTCATGAATATTCCCAAAATTGTCAGGGAGCTTCGCGAAGAAATGAAAGGCGCCGGAGTCAGTGGAGGCGGACACCTTGTTGTCGGCAGTATCAAGTTTGTGGAAGGAATGAGAACCGAGGTACTCTCAAGACTTGCAGAAAAGATCGCATCTGTGGAAGTTGAGTATTAACAGGTCTTTTCAAGAAACCTGTTAATCTTTATCTTTTGATTCTTTTTCTTTATTCTAGAAATATTAATGCCTGTATTAAAGTAATCATGGTTTAAAGTAATCCTGGTTTTTAAAGTAACATTTCTTTTAAGTAGTAGTTAAAACGCATATGAAATTCTTCGAATAACAGGCACAAAAAATGAAAGTATCTAGAAGCACTTTCATGCTAGAATTAAAAATAGGGCTGAATGAGCTAAACTCAATCAGCTCAGAAACTCAATCAGCTCAAAGTCCGAGCACATCGTCCATTGAATAAATTCCTGGGTTCTGCCCGCAGACCCATTCGGCTGCACGGACTGCACCCTTAGCAAAGATCTGGCGGGAGTGAGCCATGTGCCGAATTTCAACCCTTTCGGAATTTCCTACGAAGAGTACAGTATGATCTCCGGTGATGTCTCCACCGCGCACTGCGTGGATGCCGATTTCTTTCCCGCGGGGAGCTATTCCTTCCCTTCCGTATACGTACTCTTTGCCGGCCAGAGCTTCACTGATCACGTCAGCTGCGCGAAGAGCGGTCCCACTTGGGGCATCTTTTTTCTGGTTGTGATGGGCTTCGATAATTTCAATATCGTAATCTGAAAGATACTTTGCAGCTTCTCTGACTATCTTGAAAAAGATGTTAACACCTACGGAATAGTTAGGAGATATGACTGCACGTACCTGGTTTTTCCGGATAGCTTCATCAATTACTGCACGCTGTTCCTGACTCATGCCTGTAGTTCCTATTATAAGGTTTACTCCGCACTTTGCGGCAAGTGGAGCGTTTACAACTGTTGCCCCAGCCGCAGTAAAATCAATAAGGACATCAACCTGAGTCTTTTTCAGGACTGTTTCTAAGTTTTTGACATCTGAAATCTGGACTCCCAGGTTGCCCACATGAGCAAATTCCCCTGCGTCCTTTCCGATATTCCCTATGTCAAAAGCGGCTACAAGCTGCATATTCGTGGAACAGGTGATGTTTTCTATAATTAAAGAGCCCATCCTGCCACAGGCCCCGAGTACTGCTGCGTTGATCATTCCATTACCCCCAGTTTCCTGAGTTCATTTACAAGCATTGCCTGATTTGCATCACTAATTGGAGCAAGCGGAAGCCTCAGGTGCCCGCTTGCAAGCCCGACAAGCTCTGCAGCTTTCTTAACAGGAACCGGGTTTGTCTCAAGGAAAAGGGCACGGGTCAGCGGGGCTATCTCGAAATGGATCTTTCTTGCAGTCTCGTAATCTCCTTTGAGGGCTGCATTTACCATTCCCGACATTTTGTCAGGTACAATATTTGCAACAACCGAAATGACTCCACTGCCTCCCATGGAAATGATTGGAAGAGTCAGTCCGTCCTCGCCTGAGAAAACTACAAAATCATCATCTATAGTGTGCTCAAGGATCTGAGAAACTTTAGCAACGCTCCCGCTGGCTTCTTTGATTCCTACGATGTTTTCTACCTTTGCAAGTTTAGTAATCACATCTACAGGCATATCCTGCCCTGTCCTGGATGGGACATTGTAGAGGATCATAGGGATATCTACTGCCTCTGCAATTTTCTTGAAATGGGCAAGAAGACCTGCAGGATTTGGCTTATTGTAATAGGGAGAAATTAGAAGTACACCGTCAACACCAGCATCTGCAGCGTGTTTTGTGTACCTGAGGGCTTCTTCTGTGTTGTTTGAACCTGTTCCTGCAATCACAGGGACCTTTGCACACTCCACTACGATGTCTATTAGTTCTTCATGTTCCGCTGCGGAAAGGGTTGCCGATTCTCCGGTTGTACCACAGGGCACGATTCCTGAAACCCCTCCATCTTCAACAAATGCTATATTTCTTTGCAGGCCTTCCCTATCAATCCTGTCATCTTTTGTAAAAGGAGTGATCAGGGCAGGCATTGTTCCTTCAAACATATAGATATCCCCGCCTGTTTCCCGGAAATTAGTTCTTCATCATTCATTCAGTATACTTCTCAGTAGACTTTCATGCGTGCAACTTTCCTTGTGACGTAGCCTGCAACCCTGTTTCTAATAATTTTGCTCTCAATGGTTGTATACTTTGTCACAAGTTTTTTGTTGGTCTCAAAATCCTTTGTAAAAACGTCTCCGTAGTTTTCAAGCAGGCCGAGTGCGGTTCTTTTGATGTTTGTCTCTCTTATATTTCCCATCAGATCTTCTCCTGGTTTTTTTATTCCAGTTATTCAAGTTTTTGCGCTTTTTCCAGCTATGTTTCCATATGAATTCTGATTAATGTGAAGGCGGGAAAAGAAGCAGTTCCATAATATGGTTTTTCTTCTATCTCCGATTAATGATTTAGTGGAAACTGGATACAAAAATTTGACTGTACTGATTTTGTCGACTAATAGGTAACTTGAGACTTATAAGTTTTGGGGTGAAAAAATATTTGTGAGAACACTCCTGCCCTTTCCCTAAATATTTTTCCTTCTGTTTATTTCTCTTAGCCTTTCCCTCTTTAATTCCACATGACACTGTTTTCCTTTATTTTCTTTTGAGTCCTGCCTTCTTGCTATTTTTCTTTAACCTGCTGGGTTTAATATAATCAGTTTTTCCCAGGAAACGGTCAACTGTTCCTGCAGTTGTGAACACAGTTTCTCTTTCCTCTTTGCGGTTGACAGTAAGCCCTAATAAAACCATGAGCAGACCTATTTCCGGCTTTATTTCAATGCTAATCGCCCCTATGAGGACCAGAGAAGAAGCTGCAAGCCCTTTGAGTGCACCTTTCCTGTAAGAAATATAGCCTGTCCTTTTAAAAATTCGGATATCTCGAACTGTCAGGAAGAGGACTACAAAATAGGCAAGCATTGCGATTTTCAGATACATTCTTTTCTCCATTTTTTGCTTTTACACATCCTGCTCCTTTAAAGCTTACTCCTTTAAGCTTATTTTCAGGAGCAGGTGTGAGATCGGTGTCATAATGTGGTTTCTCAGTATTGCGATACAGATACTAATATCACATATGGATTAAATTATAAGTGATCAGGGTTATGGATTACAGTATTATAACCGGGTAATATATACAAAGTCAGGTACTCTAAATAGTATATAAAACTAGCTGGTTTGGTTTTTTTCAGAATTCTCTTTTAGCCAAAAAAGCCGAATAAACTGTAGTTTCCTTTGAAGCTTGATAAACACGCTTCGAAGACAGTTAATTTTATTCTATATAAATTGAGAGCATCCCAGGGTCAAGGAGCCCGCTCAGGAGCAAAAGCCCGAGGAAAAGGGGCTGGTGGATAAAATATATAGAGAGTGAATGTTTTCCGATACCAGAAAAAAGTTTTTGAAACAGGAATTTGTCGGTTTCAGGGATTTTAAACTGCCTGTTACCATCTTTATAAAGAGAGTTTCCAAGGAAAATCCCTGTAAGAAGTACTCCAAACCAGGGAAACAGAGGGAAATAATCAAGGGTTACAAAGCCTTCAGGTGTTAAACCCAGCCAGAGAAGAGAATAAAAGCCAAAAGTCCTGTTTTTGAGGTAGAATCCTATAACCCCAAAAAAGATACCTAGTAGCAGGTTTTCTTTTCCGTATTTCAGGAAAGGATAGGCAAGTAGCGATGATACTCCAAAAAAATGCAGGATACCAAAAAGGATATACTGCCCGGGAAAGAAAATCCTGCTTATTCCTGTGATTATAAGACCCATTGAAAAAAGCCTCAACCCTCTTCTAAGATATTTGGGGAAATTCCCAATCGGCTTTCCTGATATTCTGCTGCCAGAGTCTCTTAAACGGCTGTCTCTTGAACGGCTTATGGAAAGAGCGGTGCCTGATATCAGGATGAAAAGAAAAGCTGCACCTCTGCCCATACAGAAAAAAATGCCGGACTTTAACTCGATATCAGCAAGCCCGAAAAAATCGAGGTCATAGAGAAAGTGATATGCAAGCATTAAAATTACGGCTAAACCCCGCAGGCAATCAATTTCCCAGAAGCGGCTTGAGCGCCTTTCCATAAATCTTTCTCCACTGCCTGAATCCCTTTAATCAAAATGCTTCAATTTCCTTTAAAGAAAGCCGTATTTTATATAATCTGTGGGACGCAGGTACAAAGAAGGTATTATCTTTTATTTTGGCATGAAAGTGCTTTCAGGTACTTTCATTTCTTTGTGCCTGTTATTCGAAGAATTTCATGTGCGTTTTTTCTCAATCTTTTACTTTTTCCCACCACTGACCTATAAATTCCCTTTCGTGTTTTAACCTCAGTCAACCTGGTTAAGCTATGAACACTGTTCAATAAAGCTTCTTTTGTAATTTTTTAACAGCATCTCATATCAGGCCCAGCCCCGGCCCCAGGTGCGGAATTAGTCCGAATAAAAATATATTTGTGAAACCGTGAACCATTATTACGAGAGAAAGGCTTTTTGTTCTGTAAAAGAAATGCCCCAGTATTCCTCCTGCAAGAAAAGTATATGCTATCTCATAAAGAGTGCCATAACTTGAATGCATTAATCCAAAAAGGAGGCTTGCAAGCAGAACCCCTCCTGCAGGCCCCAGGAACTCTTCCAACCTTGCCTGGATAATTCCTCTAAAGATAAGTTCTTCTATCAGGCTAACTACAAAAATCATTATAATTATAAGTTCCAGCAGGTAAACAGGTGAAAGGTTAGGAATAAGCGGCTTGGGCTGGATAATTAAATACTCTGATTCTGCGAAGAGCAGGCCTGCAAGTACGGAGAAGGGCAGATAGATTTTCATTTTCTTGAGAAAGCCCCTCGTTTTCTCTCTTGGGACTTCATGATGAACTGCTATGATGGTTATTGGAATTGTCATAGGCATGTACATGAATATGAAAGAGTACAGATTGGTTTCAAAGAAGATGGGCATTGAAAGATTTACCAAGCGAAGAATTGGAAGGAGTAAAAATGCCTGGTAAACCTTGCGTATATCCAGTTTTTTTGAGATTATTATCGAAAATGAAAGGATGATAAGAAGCAGCGTATAGACTGTTGCGGCTTCTTTTATTCTTCCGCTAAATATTAACAACTCGGCAAAAGCAATAGCAATAACAGGAGCTCCTGCAGAGAATATCTTATGTAAAAAATTGGTTTTTTCATTAGTCTGCGTTTTGAACATTTTTCCAAACTCCTGCAAAGAGACTTTTCCTGCTTTAAGATACAGAAGATGTATAGTCTGGAGACGCCATCTTCAGGTCTCCTTTGTGACGTTTATCCAGAGGTGCGTGTTCCTGTAGGGTACACTTTTTTCAGTTTCATTAAAAAGCAGAAACTCCAGTTTCATGTTCTTTCCCTCAACTGATGGAGTAAAAGTTACTGGCTCTTCCCATCTTTCCTTATGGTCAAGGCTAATGTATTTCTGATCTTCCGGAAGAGGCAGGGAGTGGTTTTCAAGCCTGATTTCCATTGTATAATCCATAGTTCTATACTCATGGTTCGTAATCCCTACAATGACTGTCCCGCTCTTCCCTGGTGCTAATTCTGTGGGATAGTTTTCAGCCACTTTATCGGGCCCCAGGATGTAATATTCGGTGAATGACTCTCCTTCTTTGGGATTTCCTATGACATATGCAAGGCTGCCAATAGAAGCCAGTATGGAAATTGTCAGCAACAATGCAAAGGCTTTGCTGCCTTTAGGGCCAGTTTCCTCAAGAAGCTCTGTTTTCGAAGTGGAGACAAATGATTTGATTGTGACATTAAAAGCTTCAGTTTCAGGCAACTGAAGTCTTCTAAAAAATCCCACCATACAGATGAGAAGTGTAAAAGCCGAAAGACCTGCGAGTACAGGAACTTCCCTGATCCCCCAGGAAGTATAGTTCATTCCAAGCCCCATGAGAGGGGATATTGCAATACTTAATCCAAAGGAGAGCATGGCTCTTTCAATTCCGTCCAGATCTTTTTTTGCAGGAAGAAGAGCTGCTGTCAGAGCATATCCTGGCAGGAATAGGACCAGAAGAAGTCCAAGGACTGTACGCAGAAAGCTCCCGCTGAGTACGGGCACAAGTACGAAAATATCAGTAAGGATCACAAGACCGGCTACGATCAGCAGGTCTAGAGGAAGGTGTCTCTTTCCAGCCATTTTTATCACTTCTGAAATATTTAGTATACTTTCCTTCTACAATTTATACTTTTGTGAGCTTTCTGCCAATCCTCTCTAATTCCCTCTCTAATTTCATCTTTTTATATTTATTCATACACATATATTCCATTTTTTATTATCTTTTCTGCATTTTTTCAATGTACTTACAGTAATTCGTATTCAGATATTACTGCTGCAGAAGAATTGAGAATTAAAAAAGGAAATTTAAAGAGGTGTTTAACTGTGTTAAAGAAGTATTTTAACTGTTCACATTAATTATTTTACATAGTGAATTCTTATTAAAACGCTAAATAAGCTGCTACTTTGAAACTGGTGTTTTGAGAACTTATTAAGTCCCTGAGTTCCATCGAGCTATGTGGAAAAACCCTGCAACAAACTTATATGGAAATCATCTTCTGTTTCATTTTAGAAACCTGAATCCCAATCTTTTTAATTCTCCTGTAACCCATAAGGTTTCTTCCTATGAAAAATTTTCCCTTCTGAGAAAGCTTCCTTCTGATTTTAATCAATTTTTCTATTTCTATTAAATATTTTTAGTTAAGAAATTTCAGGCTTGCATAGAAAATTTTATTTTGTACTTCCCCCTTTTCTCGAAGCATGAAAGTGCTGATTACAGGAGGAGCAGGTTTCATAGGCTCCCATATTGCTGAGTATTTTGCAGAATCAGGGCATAGTGTAAGGATTCTTGACAATCTCACTACCGGTTTTTCCAGAAATATCCCTCAGTACAGAAATATTGAATTCATTCAGGGGGATATCTGTGATCCCTCTTTGCTCGAAAAGGCGATCTCAGGCGTGGATTGCGTTTTCAATGAAGCTGCCCTCGTATCAGTGCCGCTTAGCTGTGAAAAGCCAGTCGAGGCTTTCCGGATAAACACTCTCGGAACACTTAATGTATTGCAGGCCTGTGTCAGGGAAGGAGTAGAAAAGTTTGTAACAGCGTCCTCGGCTGCAGTTTACGGAAACAATCCCGTACTTCCTAAAAGCGAGGGGATGTATCCTGAGCCTGCTTCGCCTTATGCGATCTCCAAACTTGACGGAGAGTACCTGTCTAGAATGTTTTACGAAGAACATGGACTTCGGACTACCTGTCTGCGTTACTTTAATGTCTATGGGCCGCGGCAGGACCCAAAGTCTCCATATGCAGCTGTGATCCCTATTTTCCTGGAAAGAGCAAAGGCAGGAAAAGATCTTATAATTTATGGCGACGGTCTTCAGAGCAGAGACTTTGTGCAAGTCAAAGATGTTGTCAGGGCAAATGTGGCAGCCCTTGAACACGGAGATGGTCAGGTATTCAATGTGGCTATGGGTAAAAGTGTAACAGTTCTGGAGCTTGCAGAGAACATTATTGAACTGACCGGGTCTTCAAGCAAAATTGTACATGCCGGGTCAAGGGCAGGAGATGTCCGTGACTCGAGGGCAGATGTTTCAAAAATTTCCGGCTGGTGGAAAGGCGAAATCGAACTGGAAGAAGGACTAATGAGCCTTATTTAAGTATAAAAGAGTTGATTTTTAAAACAGAGCACGTTATTAATCATCAGAGTATCTAAAAAATAAAAATTTAAACAGGAGAGATTATTCCTCCTGTTTGTGTTTACTTTTTAAAATTCGCTTCCTCACCTGTTTGTATCCTCATTGTTCTCGTTTACTTTTTTCTTTTATACGACCCTATCAGGACGATTACAAGGAAACCTATAAAGAAGCTTGCAGCTTTTGCCCATGGGCTTCCGTTTTCCTTAGAAGGCACATCAAATCCCACAACTGACCTGTCCTTCTGCTCTGATTCTGGAGAGGACTGGACCTCATTTCCTGTTTTTCCTTCAATTCCAATTACATTCTTGCTGGCTGTAATTGCAAATGGTGAAAAGCCCGGAGTTTCAGCTTTGAAATTGACGTACTCATCATCTTCGTCTACTTTTTCAGTTTTAAGAGTAATCCACCGGTCTTCGGTGTAGTGCTGGAGGACTATGGTATCCACATTAATGTGGTTTTCATTTATCCATTCTTTGCTTACTCTGAAGCCCACTATAGCACTTTTTATATTTTCCGAACTCGAAAACTCCTCGTCTCCGACCTGTATATCGAGATATTTATAAACTACCCCTTCAGGTTCACCAGTAAGATCTGAGGATATTCCTTCCAATTCCTCAGCAATAGCCGTTATTCGACCTACCTGGGAGTTAAACTCAATATAAGTTACAGGACTGGCTGCATTTTTGAAATAAAACGTTGCCACTTTGCTATTTGATGCAACGGAGGGATCTTTCTCTGTTCCCCCAGTGCTCCTTGAGCTCATTTTTGCTTCGATCTTTACAGTTTTCTGAGAAAGCCCCACAAGGCCCTTTTCTGGGATATGTGCACCCACGAGTAGATAATAGCAGCCTGCAGGCAGATCAAATGCAGTAAGAGACAGGGTATTCTGGCCAGCTTCTCCTACCGCTATTGTCCCCTTTCCATCTAAAAAGGTCTGGTTATTGTCTAATACATCACTAATGTCCATTCCATTCACTATAACGGAAGTTCCGGCTCCAGTACCATCAGAGTTGATTTCTATGTCTGCTTTGTATGCCTCGTCTTTTATAAGTACAGCTCCGTAGGTGTAATCGTCGGCTGTAGCTCCTTTCAGTGACATGCTTATGTCCAGGTCATTTCCTTTTATTATACACGATGGGGCTGAAATGCACAGTTCGTATTCCGCAACCAAAAAGGCTGTTGCAGAAAGGACTGTCATACTTTTATCTTTATTCTGACGGACCATAACGACACAGTACGGGCCTGCACCAAGCTCTCCAAGGTTATAGTCTACTATATCTCCGCATTCATCAAGTTTAACAGTGTGTTTTTCGTATTCTTCGCCCACGCTGTCCTTAAAGAGAGTATTTATGCTCCCAATATCTCCTGCATCGAAGGCATCTAAAAGCCCGTATGCACAGTCAGAAGTCAACTTGATCCGGTAGATCTCTACTATTTCGTTTTTAAGCCCCGGCTCTCCGTAGAAAGACATCTTCACTTTTTCAGTCGGAAGAAATACGGGATGAGTGGTATAGGACTTAGTTGAAGGGTATGTTATGGTATAAGGGTATGTTGTGGTAGAACTTTCTTCTTCACATTTATACAGAGTCCCTGATACTCCACCATACAGAGTCCCTGATACTCCACCATATTCCATGTGTTCAGGTCCATTATATGTGAGTTTTATTGGCTTTGGAAGTTGAATCCTTGTGCCTTCGTTCAAACATCCCATCACGATCCAGTTCCCGTCTGTCGGGCTGCTGGTGTGATCCAGGAAATAGACCACTTTATCAGTAAAGTTTAAATTAGCAATTTTCTTTTCGATATTTTTCTCAGGCTTGGTACAGTCTCCTTTATCTTTCTTATCATCAATTTTTGAGCTCTTTTCTTCGATCTTTACAGTTTTCTGAGAAAGCCCTACAAGGCCCTTTTCTGGGTTATATGCACCCACAAGGAGGTAATAGCAACCAGCAGGAAGATCAAATGCACTAAGAGACAGAGTATTCTGGCCAGCTTCTCCTATCGCTATTGCCACCTTTCCATCTAAAAAGGTCTGGTTATTGTCTAATACATCTATAATGTCCATTCCATTCACTATAACGGAAGTTCCAGCTTCAGTACCATCAGAGTTGATTTCTATGTCTGCTTTGTATGCCTCATCTTTTATGAGTACAGCTCCGTAGGTGTAATCGTCGGCTGTAGCTCCTTTCAGTGACGTGCTTATGTCCAGGTCATTTCCTTTTGTTATACACGATGGTGCTGAAATGCACAGTTCATGTTCCACAACCATAAAGGCTGTTGCAGAAAGGACTGTAATACTATTATCTTCATTCTGAGAGACCATTACGATACAGTACTGGCCTGCATCAAGCGGTCCAAGGTTATAGTTTGATATATCTCCGCATTCATCAAGTTTAACAATGTGTTTTTTGGATTCTACGCCCACGTTGCCCTTAAAGGCATTTATGCTCCCAATATCTTCTCCCTCGGAGGCACCAAAAAGCCCGTAAGAGCTTGGAAGCCCGTAAGAGTCAGAAAACAAGTTGATCAGGTAGATCTCGACTTCTTCGTTTTTAAGCCCTGGCTCTCCGTAGAAAGACATCTTCACATCTTCATTCGGAAGAAATACCGGATGAGTGGTATAGGACTTGGTTGAAGGGTAGGTTATGGTATAACTTTCTTCTTCACATTTATACAGAGTCCCTGATACTCCATCGTATTCTATGTGTTTAGGTCCATTATATGTGAGTTTTATTGGCTTTGGAAGTTGAATCCTTGTGCCTTCTTTCGGGTTTCCCATCACGATCCAGTTCCCGTCTGTCGGGCTACTGGTGTGATCCAGAAAATAGACTACTTCATCAGTAAAGTTTAAACAAGCTATTGGCTTAGCTATTGGCTTTGCATCTGTTTTTTCGCAACACGCCATTGCTGGTGCAGAGGTTAATATAAACACTGCTAATATTAGTATCAATAAACTTTTTCTCAATTACATACCTCCCCATTGATTTTTTTGAATAAGCCGCTGGATAGAATTATTTTCTCCCCCCCGGCTAAATTATTATTTTTATTTCATTTTCTTTTTGAATACAGAATAAGGATTAGAACTGCTGCTACCATTCCCCCCAGCATGTAAACCAGATCCACGGGTAACCCTGCTTTTTTAAAAGGTAGGAGTGCCTGAACTTCTTTGTTTTCTCCCCGTTTGTTTTCTCCCTGTTTATTGCTTTGATCTGGATTCAAGATTGCTTCTGCATTTTTTACAGCTTCTGCTTTTTTCTCAGCTTCTGCTTTTTTCTCAGCTTCTTCTTTTTTCTCAGCTTCTGCTTTTTTCTCAGCTTCTGCTTTTTTTACAGCTTCTGCATTTTTTACGGCTTCTTCTTTTTTCTCAGCTTCTTCTTTTTTTACAGCTTCTGCATTTTTTATAGCTTCTTCTTTTTTCTCAGCTTCTGCATTTTTTATAGCTTCTTCTTTTTTCTCAGCTTCTTTCTGTGATTCTGAGATATCCTGTTCCTTTGGGGTTTCTTTTTCCTGTGGCGAATAACCTGGGGTCGTAGCTGAAGTTTCTCCTTGCTGAAGGGCTATATTTTTCGTAATGCCTCCAACACTTACTTCAAAGTCTCCAGGGGGAACAGCTTTTGTATTATAAGAGTAACTGAAGTTACCGTTTGAATCTGCTTTCACCTGTTGAACAGCTGTTATTTTCAGGTCCACAGTTGAAGATCCCCCAGCATCTCCATCCATCTTTATCTGGTAGGTCCCAGGAGGGACACCCGATTGCGTTACAGTTGCCGTGTTTCCGGAAGCTTCTGAACTCTTAGTCAACCAGATTAGCATTCTTACCCTGACATTGAGGTTTCTGACGTCATTTGCCCGGACCGTAAAGCGGTTATTGACCCCTTCAGGGATTTTCACGTCATCGAGTATGTACTCGTACTTTCCTCCTGATGCCTGAACTACTTTTTCAAAAGTTACCTCTATTGGAACCTCCTCCTCCGGAGATGCGCTTCCTTTAATTTGAAGGGTGTCTCCATGGGCGAGGTTTTCAGGAGATAATTCCCAGCTACTAACTGCTGCAGCTGCAGGTGAAATTGTTAGTAGAGCCAGAATCAGAACCGAAAGAGAAGTAATTATAAGGGCATGTTCTTTTCGCCTTTTATGTAGATGAGTGGATTTTATCAAGGGAACTGCTCCTTTCAACTAGGATATGCTTATTATTTTTATCATGTATCTATTTAAATTTTTTTGAAGAAATTGGCAAAATATAAATTTAATGGTAATGCCAATAATTTGCATTTTCATGAATTTATCTCATGCAAATTACATAAATTTTTATTAACAGTATGTTTAGTTATGCAGATATTAATTATAAATTTTTTGTTTTTTGTTTTGTTATTATGACATACCCTGAATTCTACTGACTTTTCTATTTTTTTATTTGAGTGAATTGCCATTTTTCTGCTTTAACTTCCTATTATTTTTTAGTAAATGTATTAGTAATGTAATTTGATGTTTATAATCTTTTCTCGATTTTTTTCTACAGATATTTATTATTTTTTGACTAATATATCGTTATTTAATTCTATAACTCATTGTACTCATGTTGTTTCTTTTTCATCCCTCTTTTATTTTCATTAAATTTATTTAATCTTTTTATTGTTAGTAATAACTATATATCTTATTCTATCTGTTTAATGTCTGTGGAAACTTTTTTATAGTATCCGGTCTTTTATACGAATAATTTCACAAAAAATTGTGTGAAACTAAATAATTATTTATGGGAGGTATGAACCACGTTATTAAGCATAATTTCATCAAGTGCAATTTCCGCAAGTGCAATTTCTATGGTTACAAGTCCTGGGCTTCCACCACTCGGAGTTGCGGTAGTTATTGGGCTGATAGCTCTCCTTTGTTTAAAGGAGATTCTTTCAGCATCCGAACACTGGAACAAATCCCTGGAAAGTACCTTTAATGTGACAATTCTGCCTTTACTCTTCAGTTTTGCTGCAATTGTCGCTTTTAAGGTTGTAGAGGTCATTTAAATTCCGGTTTTTCCGGAATAATTCCTCCTTTTTTTGCACCAATAGAAAAAGTTTAATGCATTTGCATTATTATTTTTTTAAATGATTTTTATTTTTTTAGCCTTAATTTCATGTTTCTTAAATTGCCCTGGCTCTCTGCGGATATTTGTTCTGGTTCTTCTCAGAATTTTCAAGAATTCCAGGACTATATGCAGTTGGGGAGTAAAATCAGGAATAGTATAGACTCGTCAACATCAGTCTAATTTATACAGTTAAGTCTTTTCCGCTTATGGTTTTAGTTCAACTGCGTAAGTCCTAAATTCTTCAAGCATTCTCAAAAAGCACACATGAACTCTTCGAACAAAGATACAAAAAATGAAAGTGCTTTTCAAATCACGCATTCATCCAAGGAATAAAAAGAAAAAAAGTTTGGAAAAAGAAATCAGACTTTAAAAAATGAAAAAATTTCGGAATCTGAAACTGCAGGAAAGTTTTCTTGAAAGAAAATTTCACGATTTCTTTTAATGTAGTTTCAGAAACCAGGCCACATATTTAGCTGGTGAGGCAGGATTCCGAAAAGGAAAACGTTGACAAAACCGTGAAGGACAGCAACAAATGGCAGACTCCTTGTTTTGTAGAAAGCAAGGCCCATAATAAGTCCTACAAAGCCCGTATAGAGAATTTCCTGTAAAGTGCCGTACCCCGAGTGCATAAACCCGAACATAAGACTTGTGATTAACAGGGCTTCCCACACACTGAGGGCTTTCTCAAGCCTGGTCTGCAGGATTGTCCTGAAGATCAGTTCTTCTACAAGCCCTACAAAAAAGACCATTACAATGGTAAGCTTGAGCAGATTTACAAAAGTCAGGTCAGGGATCAGGTAGCCTGCCTGGATGGTAAGGTATTCCCCTAGTCCCAGTAGAAAGCCAAGAGGCACAGAAATAATCATATACGGTACGATATTTTCCATGGTTATTCCTATCTCTTCAAGAGAATCCCGCTGGTGAAATATGATGACTGCAACAGGGATTGCAAGGGGGCCGTAGACAAAGATGAAGGTATAAAGGGTAGTATCAAAAAAGATAGGCATTGAAAGATTTATCAGCCTGAGCACAGGTAGTAGCATAAAGGCCTGGTAAATTCTATGTATCTCCGGATCTTTTAAGAATATATCTGAAAGAGAGAGGGCAATGATAACTCCTATATGTATCCAGACAGCTGTCCCCATCCTGCCTGAAAAGATAAGAAGTTCTGCAGCAGTTATGCTCAGGATAGGGATTGCGGTAAGGAGCCTTATCCTTCTGGCTTCAAATTTTTCCAGATCAACTTCTTCAGGCCCTGGTGGCTCCCATACTTTGAGCCAGCGGAGGTCTTTTACAGACTTTTTTGCAAACGCCAGGTCTCCAGAAGTTATGTGCGAATATCCGAAAAAAATCAAAATTCCTGCAACCATTCCTAATAATACACTATATATGATAACCACATATCGCTCGGTTTTTTGGGGTGAATCTGGTTCTTTATATGGGACTGGTGCAGCTCCGGAAGCTTCTTCTCCCGATACTTCTTCTCCCGATACTTCCACATGTGTCCATTCCAAAAGATGTCCATCCTCTCTAGAAGAAGATAACTCCAGGTTGCTAGTTGACACGGCTTCTGAAGTGATTGCCATTAAGGCCAGAATCAGGACTGAAACAATAATCCGAAAATTCAGTCCTTTTTGCCTTTTATGATAATTGACTGTTTTTTTCACGAAAATTGCTCCTCTTTCTAACAGGACATGTCCAGGTTTATTTCGTAGTCATCTCATTAAATGTTTTTCATTTGTTTTCTATAATTAAATCCTGTGGATGACATGCAACTGTTCTATTACACAAGCTTTTATTGTAATTAGTGTATAAAGTTTTATCGATAGTTAAGTACTTTCAATGATTAACTTCAACTTATGTAAAACTTAAAAAGGATTTATAGGCAAACTTTCAATCGTACTCACTGGCACCTGTTTTGAGTCAAAATTTTAATTCAAAAGCAAAAAAGCTGGCAAATTTATAGATACATGACAAACACATTTCCTATAAGGGTCATGAAGGAATGATTAGCTTTCTTTAATGTAGGGGTAATTATCTTTCTTAATAAATAACTCCGGCAAGCGGCAACTTAAGCTTAAATCAGCAGCTTAAGCTTTAATCTGACATTCTAATTTTAAGGGGAAGCCTGTGGATAAAGTCCCGGCTTCAAGGTTCATTTTTTGAAGTGTCGGGATTTTTGCAGCCTCAACTCTCTGTTGAGTTTACATTAATCCATAGGTGAAGGTCTCTGTAGGGGGTGTTTTTATCAGTTTCGTTGAAGAGCAGGAACTCAAGTTTCATATTCCTTCCCTCATCCGGAGGGGTGAGTGTCAGGGGCTTTTCCCAGGTCTCGTTGTGGGCAAGTGACACATACCGAATATTTTCAGGTAGAGGAAGGGGTTTATTTTCAAGCTTCACTTCCATTGTGTAGTTTACAGTCCTGTATTCATGGTTTACTACCCCAACAATTACTTCCCTGCTTTCTCCAAGTGTGTAGTTTGTCGGGTAATTGTCAGCCATTCCTTCAGGCCCGAGAATATAAAACTCTGTGAAGTGCTCCCCTTCTTTAGGGGTAATTATCACATAGACAAGGGTTGCAACAGAAAGGAGAATGGAAATAACAAGAATGACTGTGAGAGCCCTGTCGAGCCCAGGCTCAGGTTTTTCCAGAATTTCTGCTTTAAGTTCGAGCGCTGTTTTCGTAAAGGAAATCCCAAAGGCGTCGTCTTCGGGAAGTTTTGCCCGCCTCAGGTATGCAATCCCGCACATTACAAGTGTTAACACTGATAGGCTTATCAGGATTGGCAGAAGCCTTATCCCCCAGGGGGTATAGTTAAGCCCAAGCCCGATAAGAGGCACTACTGCAATACTCAGCCCAAAGGAAAGTGCTGTCCTTTCAATGCCGTCAAGGTCTGATTTTGCGGGAAAGAGCGCAGCAATCAGGGCATAACCTGGCAGGAAAAGTACAAGGGGCAGGCCGAGGATATTGCGGAACACAGTTTCACTTAATCCGGGCGTGAGTGCAAAGATATCGGCAAGGAGCACAAACCCTGTAACAGTCAACAGGTCTGAAGGAACTTTTTTTCCGGTCATTCAGGTCATCCGGTGTAAAATTTTAAAAAAATTATTATATTTTTTCAGTATTTTTCAGGAAAGTAACTATTTTTCCTCATACATTTTATTCTTTCGCTCTTTTTCATATTGTAGAGTAATTTAAATATAACTCTTAGTTTTTAGTTTGAGGACCAATCTATAAATCCCATTTCCTCCAACAAGCATTCCTAATGTCTCGTCAGCGTTAATATGCCGTATTTAATCAATTAGAACGATTCAAAATCGTATTGTCCTTGATGACTGACACGACACCAGTAACAAAATCCCTTGATATATTCTTGAACCGTCCCTATATTAATCAGTGATTTTTTCCGTTTTATCTTTATTTTCACAGTATTATTTCTTCTATTATGTCGTCTATTATTTCTTTGATTATTTTTTATTCCAGTCAGGAAGTTTATTATTTTCTTTCTATGTATATTTTTTGATTCAAGTCATTTAATTTTTAATTTGTTTTTTAATACGCTCTTATTCTACAGGGCCTGGAAAACACCCTTCACTTATTTTCCTTAATTTTTACTGTTTAAATTTTCTCTTACTCAGTAAATGCGGTAAGTGGCAAGTATTGTTTATTTAAGCTCTAATCTTTTAAATCCCTGGAACAGTTATTGAGAATGCTTGAGGAGCTGTGCCGTATGAGTGCAAAAGTTTAAAGTTCTCACGATGTTATTTTTTCAAAATCGGTTTTTTACTTTTAATTATTCATTTTTTAAACCACCTTGTTTTTTTCCTATTGTTTGTAGGGTTGAATCTCAATCGTATAACATTATATTTCTGAAACCAACTGTTCGCCCGCATATATTATTACTTATTAATTATTATATCATTGTGAATATGTCAATAAATTTATATAGTCGTGCCTCTGATTACTCTCTAAAAAATTAAAATATATCTTGGACTCAGACAGTCTTTAAATCAACCCAAATAAGCTTGATGCAATATGTATTTAATGACGTTTGAGCTTCTTTTATTACCTTTACTGTGCAATATAAATTACAAAGGGGTCATACAATTAAAGGGGTTATACAAATGAGCAATGAGCTTCTTATGTGCAACAGTACTCAGTACCCGGCTCATAAAGAACACAAGCGTTTCAGGGGGTCTCTTTCTCAAAATATAATTGTAGTCATTTCAGCCTATAATGAAGAAGTTTCAATCGGAAGCATAGTCATTCTCACCAAAGCATATGCCGACAACGTAATTGTTGTCGATGACGGAAGCACTGACCGCACAGCTGAAGTTGCCAGGAAAGCAGGAGCCAGGGTTATTCTCCAGGAAAGCAGCAAAGGAAAAGCTGAATCCCTCAAAACCGGATTTATGGCCGCAAACGATCTGGGTGCAGATATTATAGTAACCATGTACCCGGACGGCCAGCACAACCCTGCCGATATCCCAAAGCTCGTTGCACCCATAATCAAAGGCGAAGCTGAAATGGTAAATGGCAGCCGCTATCTTAGTCATCCAGGCAAAAACGCACCTGTTTACCGCCTCATCGTCCAGACTATCCAGAACACAACTGCAAAAATGAACTTTAACCTAAAAATAACTGATGTTCAGAGCGGTTTCCGTGCATATGCAGCCTCTACAAAGAATATTTTCCGTTTCAGCGGCAAAAAAGCAGCTATAGAAAATGAAATGCTTGCCGAAGCAGACAGATCAGGTATCCGTATTACAGAAGTCGAGATCGAGGGATATAATAACCCTGGAACTTCTATCAGAAACCCGGCAAAGTACATCCTTGGAGTCCTTAAAACCGTGGCCGCAGGTATAGAGGCAAACGAGCCTCTGTACTTCTACTCCGTTCCAGGCTTTGCCCTTGCAACCTGCGGGTTCTACATGGGTTTCAAATTAATGGAAGCTTTCTTCCTCGGCAGTACAAGCCTCAACTTCGGGCCTACTTTCTTGATGGTCTTCCTTGCAATTACAGGTGCATACATGACACTCAGGGGGATAATCGAGCACTCAATGGCAGGAGCGGCCAAGAAGACCGAGTCGGCTTGATCTTTGTTTATATTAATGGCAATTTAATTCAACAAAAAGTTAATCCAACTCACCCGCTTCAATGACAAAAAAACCAATAGCTATCCAGGCACAGAACCTCAAAACAAGCAGATTTTGTTTTTGGTTCCCCTGTTTCCTGAATAGTTATTCTTAATTTAAATATTTATTACTTAATCTATATTGTCAAACCTTAATGATCATTGAATTTCTGGACCTATTACTCTGGAGTTAATCGGATGAATAATGAATTGATGGTGGGAAATATCCAGCAAACAACAAAAAAAGAGGAAAATCCAGATCTAAGAGGAACATCCCCTCAAAATATAACCGTGGTCCTCCCTGCCTTTAATGAGGAAGTCTCAATAGGCAGCATGGTCTTCCTTACAAAGTCCTACTGCGACAACGTAATCGTGGTCGACGACGGCAGCTCTGACCGCACAGAAGAAATCGCCAGAAATGCAGGAGCCCACGTAATCGTCCACGAGGTAAACAAAGGCAAAGGAGCGGCCCTCGAGACCGGCTTTACAGCCGCAGTCGGCATTGGTGCAGATATTATTGTCACAATGGACTCAGACGGCCAGCACAACCCGGCTGATATCCCCAGAATAGTAGCCCCAATCATCGACGGCACTGCCGAGATGGTAAACGGCAGCCGCTACCTGAGCCGTTCGGACAAGAATACCCCAGCCTACCGCCGAATCGGCCAGAAAGTCCTGGATACTGCCACAAATATAAACTCCGGCCTGAAGGTCACAGATTCCCAGAGCGGCTTCCGCGCATTCGCGGCTTCAACAAAAAACGTTTTCCGGTTCAACGCACAGGGCATGGCAATTGAAAGCGAAATGCTTGCCGATGCCGGCAGGTCAGGGCTGCGGATCAAGGAAGTTGAAATCGGTGTCAGGTACGATGTTGACGGCTCAACAATAAGCCCGATAAAACATGGTTTAGGCGTCCTTGTTATGGTTTTAAAGGATGCCGAATTTAACAGGCCTCTATATTACTTCACAGTTCCTGGTTTTGCCCTCTGGTTAGTGGGGCTGTTTATGGGTTTAAACTTCTTGTATGGGTTTATGCTCGGCAAGGGTTTATACTTCGGGCCTACGATGGTTATGATTCTGTTTATAATTATAGGGATATTTATGACATTGACAGGAATTTTGCTGCATTCGATAGCTGAGGTGGCAAGGAAAACAGAAACGGCTTGAGTTTATAGCTAAATTTTCAGGCAGCGGGCAAATTCAGGGCATTGTATGATTTTTATATGGTTTCCTGAAAGGGACTCTGTGCTTAATTAAGTCTTAAGGTACTTTTGATCCTGCTTGCTCACATAAATTATTGATTCATATTAATCAAGTCGTATTTGCAGTGTGAATAGTGAATATTTAGTAATATAATGGTGTAACAAAAATGATCGGTATTATCCTTGGTACTCGTCCAGAAATTATAAAAATGTCTCCTGTTATAACAGAATGCGAAAAGCAAGGTCTGGATTATTTTATCCTTCATACTGGTCAACATTATTCTTATGAAATGGATCGTATCTTTTTTGAAATGTTAAATCTCCCCCAGCCAGACTACAACTTAGATGTAGGTTCTGGAACTCATGCTTCTCAAACCGGTAAAATTATGCTGGGTATTGAAAACATTCTTTTCAAGGAGCAGCCTGATGTTGTTCTTGTACAGGGGGATACCAATACAGTTCTTTCTGGAAGCCTTGCATCGGCTAAATTACATATAAAAATTGGTCACGTTGAGGCTGGCCTCAGAAGCTTTGACCGTAGTATGCCAGAAGAAATTAATCGTATTGTTTCAGATCATGTTTCAGACTATCTTTTTGCTCCAACTGAAACTTCCTATAGACAATTAGTAAAAGAGGGAATTGATCCTGAAAAAATTTTTGTCACAGGAAACACAGTTGTTGATGCAGTGTATCAAAATATTGAAATTGCAAAAAATAAGGTAAATATACTGAAAGATTTAGGTTTATCTTCAAAAAAATATATTCTTGTTACTTTCCACCGAGCCGAAAATGTAGACATTAAAGAAAGGCTAGAGGGGATTATAACAGGATTAAAATTAATTAAAGACTATTTTTCACTTCCAGTCGTTTTTCCAATTCATCCAAGAACGGAAAAAATGATTGAAAAGTTTGGCTTTTCTCTTGAGGGAATAAATGTTGTTCCGCCGCAAGGATTTCTTGAATTTCTTCAGCTGGAAGCAAATGCCAAATTTGTGTTAACAGATTCTGGGGGCTTACAGGAAGAAACCTGTATATTGGGAGTACCTTGCATCACATTAAGGGATAATACTGAACGTCTGGAAACTCTTGAGGTAGGGTCAAATGTTCTGGCAGGTGTAAATCCATCTTCAATGCTCAGTCATGCTAAAAATGCAGTTGTTGATAAAAGTTGGAATAATCCCTATGGTGATGGAACTGCAGCAAAAATAATAGTAGATGTTTGCAGGGAAGTGTCTAAATAATATAAGGATGTATGTAATATACAAGTTACTTTTAATAATACGAGGATACAGCATGGAGACCCAGAAAATATTAGTTACTGGTGGAGCAGGTTTCATCGGTACAAATCTTGTCAATGAATTAAAAAGCAGAGGTCATGAAGTAGTTGCTGCTGACCTCTATAATACTAGACGTGATAATTATATTAGAGCTGATGTTAGAAACTACAGGCAGATTGAAAGAATTTTCGAACAATCCAAGTTTGATTATGTATATCACCTGGCTGCTGAATATGGCCGATGGAACGGAGAGGACTACTACGAAAATCTCTGGCAGACCAATGTGATCGGTACCAAAAATATGCTCCGGCTTCAGGAGAAACTTAAGTTCCGTATGATTTTCTTTTCCAGTGCAGAAGTATATGGTGATTATGACGGGATTATGACAGAAGATGTGATGGAAAATAACCCTATTAAAGACACCTATCAGATGAATGACTATGCCATCACTAAATGGGCTGGAGAGCTTATGTGTATGAACTCGGCAAAAATGTTTGGGACAGAAACTGTAAGGGTCCGTCCCGTAAACTGTTACGGCCCCTATGAGCATTACACGCCATACAGAGGTTTCATTCCAAAGTTCATCTATCTCGCTCTTAATGATAAACCATATAAAGTATTCAAAGGTCACAAAAGAATAATCGACTTTGTTGAAGATTCCTGTCGTACCTGGGCGAACATTGTCGATAACTTTATTCCCGGCGAAGCCTACAATGTGGCAGGAAAACCCGAATGGGAGAAGGATATTAAGGAGTACTCTGACCTTGTTCTGAAAGCTGTAGGTATAGATGACTCTAATGTCAGTTATGAAGAAGCAGAAGCATTTACAACGAAAGTAAAAACTATTGATTGTTCTAAAGCTATCAGGGACCTCAAACACAATCCTAAAGTCTCTCCCAAAGAAGGAATAAAAAGAACAGTCGAATGGATGAGGGACTACTACAGAATTGGTGAATAAAATGAGAGACTATACAGATGATTATGAAGGGAAAACCATACTGGTTACCGGTGGGGCTGGTGCTATTGGTGGTAATCTCTGCCGAAAACTCTCTGAAATGGATGCAAAGAAAGTAGTTATATTAGACGATCTGTCATCTTCTTACGAGTGGAACATACCGAAAGCAGATAATATTTCTTTTGTTGAAGGCAGCATCCTTAATGATGAAATGCTTAAGCGTGTTTTCAAGGAAAAGCCTGATTACGTTTTCCACCTCGCTGCCCATTTTGCAAACCAGAATTCTGTTGACAATCCAGAAAAAGACCTTATGATTAATGGAATCGGGATTCTTAAAGTTCTTCAATATGCTCAACTTGTTGATGTAAAACGTTTTGTTTATTCTTCTTCCGGGTGTGGAGTATACGGCCTTGATTCCAAAATGCCGTTTGAAGAACATGATATCTCGATAAGTCTTCACACACCTTACCAGGTAACTAAACTCCTTGGTGAACTCTATACTAATTACTTCCATAACCTCTATAATATGCCAATTGCAAATGCCCGCTTCTTTAACTCTTATGGACCAGGAGAGGTTCCAGGAAAATATAGAAACGTAATTCCTAACTTTTTCTACTGGGCAATGAAAGAAACTCCACTTCCAATTACGGGTGAAGGGACGGAAACAAGAGATTGGACTTACGTTGGTGATATTGTTAATGGTCTTGTTGCCATGGGTATAGAAGAAGAGGCTATTGGCGAAGCTTTTAACCTTGGTTCAGGAACTGAGCATCAGGTTATTGAAATGGCAACTATCGTGAACAGATTAACAAGTAACGAGGCATCAGTTGTCTTTAAAGAACGCAGAGACTGGGACGTAAAAACAAAGCTTCTTTCCTGCGTTGATAAAGCGAACAGGGTACTTGGCTATAAACCTCAGATGAAATTTGAGGATGGCCTGAAAAACGTACATAACTGGTTTGAAGAAAACTGGGAAAATATTGAGAAAAGTGCCGAATTCTGATGTGATGCTGAATGAACATTTTATTGCTCCAGGAGACTGATTGGATTAAAAGAGGGCCTCACCAGCAGCACCATTTAATGGATAGAATGGCGTTGAGAGGACACCAAATAAGAGTAATTGATTACGAATATCTCTGGAAAGAAGATAAAGAAAGAAAAGTGCTTACTGGTCGGGAGGAAATCAAAGGAGCATACAAAATATTCAAAGAAGCTAACATCACTCTAATAAGGCCGGGGATGATCAAAGTCCCATTTCTTGATATGGCATCAATCCTTTATTTTCATGCGAAAGAGATCAAAAGGCAGATTCAGGAATTTAAGCCGGACGTAATAATTGCATTTGGTATCCTTAATGCATATATTGGTATGCAACAGGCTAAAAAACATGATATTCCTTTTGTGTACTATCTTATAGATCATTTACATAAACTGCTTCCGAACGAACTTACAAGGAAAACTGCAGAGCAATTCGAAAAACAGACCCTCAAAGATGCGGATAAGATCTTTGTTATTAATAAAGGGTTAAAAGATTATGCTGTTGAAATGGGTGGAGATATAAATAAGGTATCTATAATCCCAGCAGGTGTGGATCTCGAAAAATTCAATCCTCAAGTAGATGGGTCGTCTATCAGAGAAAAATATGGAATTAAAAAAGATGATCTCTTATTGTTCTTCATGGGATGGATATACGACTTCTCAGGCATGAAGGAAGTTGCAGAAAGCCTTTGTAACACTAATAATGAAAAAATTAAACTAATGATAGTCGGTGATGGGGATCTTTATAAGCCGTTACTTAAAATGAGGTCTGAACAACATCTTGAGGATAAATTAATACTAACAGGTAAAATCCCATTCGAAGAAGTTCCTCAACACGTTGCTGCTGCTGATATATGTCTTTTGCCAGCTTACAAAAATGAAATCATGATGAATATCGTTCCTATTAAGATATATGAATATATGGCTATGGGAAAGCCGGTTATAGCCACAAACCTTCCTGGTATTCAAAAAGAGTTTGGGTCGGATAGTGGAATTAATTATATTGAAAACTCAGATGACACGCTCGAAAAAGCAGCCTGGCTTTGCAAGAATAATATAATGGATGTTGAAGGTGAAAAAGCATATTCTTATGTTCATGATTTAAGTTGGGATAATATTACTGGTCAGTTTGAAGATCTACTAAGTGCGAAGGAATAATTATGATAAATAACGAAAAATTTCTGGCTCGATTTAGGAGTTATGGAATTGAATCATTGAAGCTTTTTGGATATCATACTTCAAGAAGTAGGGAGTATGATTTCATAATGAACAACGTATCTCAAAACAAATCTGTGATTTTGGATATGGGGTCTGTAGGTTCTCTTCTTCCACTTAAATTAGCCAAAAAAGGGCATAAAGTCTATACTGTTGACACAAGAGAATACCATGAAAAACATCCACTCATTACTAGTATAAATAATGATATTAATGGCATTGATTCCCCTGAAATTCATGCTGATGAGATCACCTGCGTATCTAAATTAGAGCATATAGGAGTGTTAGCTTATGGAGCCTGTATAGTTTCACAGCCATATAAATGGATTAAAGAGTGGTTTGAGGTTGTAAAAGAGCTTATTGTAGTCAATAGTGAAGATGAAGCTGTAGAAACTTATGAATGGTTATTGTCCTCAGATGAAGAAAGGCTGAAAATTGGTGAGAGGGATAGGCAGAGGATTTTAAAACAGCATACTTTCAGGCATAGTGCTGAAACTATTGTCTCAATGGCAGGTAGATTTAATTGAATATATTATATTTTCATCCTCATTTTACTTATCCTGGAGGAGCAGGAAAATTTGTACTAGAAACGGGTGAAAGGCTTGCAAAAATGGGGCATAATGTAACAATTTTAGCACAAAGTGGTGATCCTGAGATAATAAAAAATTACTCTAGCATTAAATTCAAATTTATTGGAGGCCCACTTCCAAATACGATTTCTCATTGGGTTCAATTTCCCTTATTGATGAAACGGGTATTTGAAGCTACGAAATATATGGACATTGATGTAATTTTTCCTCAAGTGTTTCCCGCAAACTACTGGGGATTTTTATTTAAAAAAAAATACTCTGGTATTCCATGCGTTTGGTTCTGCCACGAACCGAGCGCTTTTGTCCATAATTATGAGGTTATTTATGGACTAAATGAACCTATGAAAACTTTAGCTTTAGTCTCAAATCCTATAATGAAACAGATTGATAAATTTCTTATGAATTCTTCTGATAAAATTTTAACAAATAGTCTATTTTCTTCTCATAATATAAAAAGAGTATACAATAGAGATTCAATCGTAATATACCCTGGTGTAGACATTTCTAAGTTTAAACCAGTAGAAAGAAAAGAAAACTATATATTTTCTATTGGGAGATTAACAAAATTTAAAAGAATGGATTTGCTTCTAAAATCAATGGTACATTTGAAAGATAAAAATTTGCATCTCTACATTGGTGGCGATGGGGAAGAGAAAAATAATTTAATTTTAATGTCTAAAGAACTTGGAATCTCTGATAGTGTCACCTTTCTTGGGAAAATTCCCGAATCTCAGCTGAATTCTTACTATTCTAAAGCAAAGGCTGTTATTTTTCCTACCATTGGAGAACCTTTTGGTATTGTGCCAATCGAAGCAATGGCTTCGGGAACTCCTGTAATAGCAGGTATATGTGGCGGAGTTGTTGAATCTGTAAAAGATGGTGTAACTGGTTATTTAGTAGATCCAACAGATACAGAAAGTTTAGTTCTGAAGATTAATGACCTGATTACAAATCCTGATTTATGTAGCCAAATGTCTAATAATTCGAGAGCACATATTGAAAAAAATTTTACATGGGACATAACCGCAAAAAAGATCCATGAATTCTTTTATTCTCTGTGAAGAGTGAGAGTTAATGAGAATAGCATTTGTAACATTTGAATATCCTCCATTTATTATTGGTGGAGCAGGTGTATACGCTTTAAATATTACGCGTGAACTTGCGAAATTGGGACATCAAGTGGTTGTTTTTACTCCTGATAGTTCGGAAAATGCACCTGAATCTGATTTGTCCAATTTAATAATTCAAAAAGTATCGGTTAATAAAAAATTGCCATTTAAAGCCTTACAATTCTGGTTAAGACTCCCGTCTGAAATTAAAAAATTTGAAAAAAAGACACCATTTGATATCTTGCATTTTAATGGTATTTCATATTGGTTTTTAAAAAAGAGACTTTCAAAAGCAAAGCATATTGTTACAGTTCATCATTTGGTTAAAGATGCAATAATAAATAATAATTTAAGTTTTATTTCAAGGATGAAAGACATTAGTGGTGAAAACAGTTTTTTCATGTCTTTTCTTGAAAAAAAATGCATCAAATCTTCAGATAAATTAGTTGCTGTAAGTAACTTTACAAAAAATCAAATTATTGACCTTTATAACGTCGATCCAGATAATATTGAAGTAATTTATAATGGAACAGATTTGAGTGGCTACTCATTTACTGAACATGAAATCATTAAAACCAAAAAGCAGTTTGGAATTAATGAAAATCCAGTCATTCTTTTTGTAGGCAGAGTAGATGACCCGAGAAAGGGATTGGATCTCTTGCTAAAGGCTACAAAAAAAGTTTTAGAAAAAATGAATATAACTTTGTTAGTAGTGGGTAAAGGAGATCAGACTAAGGTAAGAGAATTTATCGATCATCTCGGAATCTCCAAGAATGTTATTTTTACAGGTTTTATTGACGAACATTATCTTAAAAAATGTTATTCTTTATGTTCTATATATGTTTGTCCTTCGAAGTTAGAGGGATTTGGTTTAACTATAATTGAAGCAATGGCCGCTGAAAAACCAATTATTGCTACTAATGTTGGAGCGATACCTGAAATACTTCGCGGTTATGGTTATTTATTGAACTCAAATGACGAGGAGAAGATGAGTGAAGCTATTGTAAGCATATTAAGTAGTTATAAACAGCCCATAAAGAAAAGTACACTCTATTCTAATGTTTATGAGTTTTCGTGGAAGAATAGCTCAAAGAAGTTGATTAAATTTTACCAGTTAGTGCAAGAAAATTGTTGATAAAAATGCAAGGCCGTAAATTTCACTTTATACTGTTAATTTTCATGTCCTCTATTTTGGGATCTTTATTATTTATATCCACGAGAGTGGATTCTTTCTTTATCCCAAATAGCTGGAGTGCAGGAATTGATTGGGGTAGGTATTATATCCTCAATTCTGGATTTATTTATAAACAAACTGAATTCTCTAAATTGACATGGCAATCTAATCTTATAGATTATGGTAGTGTAGATGTACTTCCTAATATTTATTTTGCAATAATAAATTTAATTACTGGAACAATTACTTTCCCTTTTGATTATCAATTTCATTTTATAAATCCTTGGCTTGGAACTGTATTTTTGCCCATATTAATAATTTATTGGTATTCCTTTTTATGCAAAAAAGAACAAAAAGTAATTGACTATCCTGATCTTTTTTTGATTTCTCTATTTAGTATGTTCCCATTAGGGTCTGTTTTATCCGTTTTAAGTGGTAACACTAATGGAAGTGGTATGTCGAGGATTATTTTCCTTTTAATTTTGATTCTGTTAATAATTACATTTGACGAGGAAAAAAAGAATCCAGAAAGAGTCTTCATTCTTATGATGCTTTTTTTTGTTTTATTTCTATCTTATCATACTTGGTCATACTATTTAGTTATCTATCTCAGCGTTATTAGCATTTTAACATTCTCAAATAAAAATTATAGATATATGACTAGTTTATGCGCCTTTGGAATTATAGTTTTTTTGGCATTTTATATTTATTACAGTACACAGAATTTTAATAAAACTATATATATAGTAAAACATATACCAAATATTCTTGATAATTTTATTTCTTTATCTAAAACCTCACTAATTAATCCTACGTATATTAATATTTACTCAGGAAGTCGTATCTATATATATGCTCGAATCTTAAATGCAATCTTAATTTTTGCCCTATGTATTGCTTATTTATATGTAAACAGGATTCACATGAGGAAAAATTCAACTTCTTATGATAAAATGCTATTTTATATGTTTCTATCCCAAATTTTTGTAGGTTTTGGTTTGTTCATATGGGATGGATTTATGGGATTCTATTCGAGGATATTTGAATGTGCAGTATATTTGTCAATGTTGCTTTCTGCTTTTCTTCTAATAAAATGTACAGGAAAGTTAAAAAATTTTATCCGTTTAATCTTATTATGTGCAGTGTTTTTATCTATTACAACTTACTTGCATTATGTTGAACCTGTGGGTAGTTACGAAGAGTATAAAGGCATACAATTCACAGGTATTCATGTTCCCCCTACATCTTATATATTTTCAGATTTTAGAGGCACTTCTTTAATATATTTCAACCAGTCTGGGATTGTGACGATTGACAGTGTGAATAATGATCCTCAGTTCACAAATGAAGTGTTAGAGAAGTGTTTTTATAATGTTTCCGATCCAGAAGTTATTCTGGATCAGAAAATGGGCTCAAGATATTACTTTTTCGCTTCATCTTCTCAATCGCAAAAAGGTCTTATGGATCCTTCTTTGATAGCTTTGAATCCAGCTTCTAGAGATTTTCAATATAAATGGTCCAATTTGAAGAAATTTAATAAACTATATTCTTCTAGATATTTCGATTTATATAATAGAGTTTAAAGGAGGAGTTTAAAATAGGACATAATGAAAAACTGGTTACAGAGGCAGAATTTAAGTCCGTATTCTCTCATAAAATAGTATATAAGTTATTATCTTCGGATATTTCACTATATCCACTTGTATACTATTTTATGAATTATTTTCTTTATAATAAATCTTACGAAAAAGTAGAAGATTATGATCAATTATTATATAATAGTCAAAACTTCAAATTTAAAAGCATTACTTCTATTTTATATAATATCAGTTTTTTATTAAAACATTCTCTTAATAATATTATCAAAAGCTTCAATCAATTGGACATTCTTTTTATTTCTCGGACTCGAGTTTTAACAACTAATTTTGCTGGAAGAAATATAAAAGGTGACTATTTGTTTGGTAATATTATAAACTCTTTAATAAATGAATATTCGATATCTAATATTCTTCTTGTTAGTACAGACTTTGGTCCTACCTCTGATACAGACAACTACAAAACCCAAAGTTTATTCGAGTATGTTACGTTTTATACTCTTGTAAAATCTTTTGTAAAATGGACTAAAATTTATTGTATATGGATGTTGAACAAAAAAGAAATACAACGTCACTTATCTAAAACAGGATGTGTTCATTTTTCTTTATTGTTTAATCATTTTTTTAGTTTTAATGCCCTTTTTTCTTGTATCTTATCAGATTATTGTTTTGAAAATATTCTATATTCTTTTGCTCCTAAAGTAATTGTTGCAAATGATGATGTTATGCGTCTAAAGCCAAATGCCTCTCTAAATACAAAATTTATTATTATGCAATCTGCATTAATAAGTCCTATTAGAGAACAGTTTATTAGGATGTTCATCAATATTTTCTCTTTGTTTAAATATAAAGTAGATTCTTTTTTGGTAGTGGGTGAAAAATTTTACAAAGCAAAAATGATAGCTGAAGATTCTAAAAAATTAATTATAACAGGCCAACCGAGGTATGACGTGCTTTTTTCTATGAATAAAATTTACAATAAACAACTATTTATAAAAAAATATAATATTGACCCTTCTCATAAGCTTGTACTTTGGACAACTCAATGTCATGGAATGAGTATCGATGAAAATAAGCGAAATCTGGAGACCGTGTTTGATAATTGCAAGTTACTAAATAATATTACACTAATTATAAAGCAACATCCAGATGAGAATTTGATTTATACCAAAATAATATATGAATACATTAATAAATACAATATAAATGTATTTTTCCCTCAAAGAGACTTTGATATTTATGAATTATTATTTACTTGTGACTTATTAATTACAAAAAATTCTACAACTGCAATGGAATTTATAGCTCTTGGAAAACCCGTAATTGTCCTAAATTTAAGTGAAGAGCCAGATATTATAGATTACGTGGATGAGGGTGTAGCAGTTGGAGTTTATGATAAATTGTCATTCAAAATTGCGGTTGAACAATTATTAAAGGATGATACGAGATTGGCAAAAAATAGAGAGTCCTATATAAGGAATAATATTTATAAAATAGATGGCAAAGCCACCAAAAGAGTCACACAAATTATATTAGGCATGTTATAATCTAAAAGATAAAGAGTTGATCCCAAGATTTAAAGTTGTTTCTACGAATTGTTCAAATTATCAACCGGTTTTTGATCTCAGGAGTTTATCTTACAACTCATGACGCTAAGAATTGCCATGGTCGATGGATAATTAGGATTATATTTTTTGAAAAAATCACTAGAAAAATGAGGTCGTGTCCATGAGTTATTGATCTATTCCAAAAAAAGGATTACAACTCCCGTATTTGAGATAAATTTAGAGAGTTTCTTATGCTTGCGGTTTTCAATAACTCATGCCCATTACCAAAAATGATTTTATGAGTATATAACAAGGATCCGATGAAAAATGGCTGAATACAAGATTTTTCTTCAGAGAGTTGGACTAATAGGTGTTGTTCAACTGCTCACAAGTTTAAATGGAATTATTTTACTTCCAATACTCACAAAAAACATCTCTATAGAAGAATATGGGATATGGGCACAGACCATGGTTACGATCGGTATATTCCCAGGACTTGTGATGCTTGGGCTACCTTATACGATGGTTAGGTTTTTGCCCGCTTTGAAGAAAAAGATAGATATCCAGGAAATATTTTATTCAATATTTTTTTTTGTTGTCTTCACGAGTGGAATCGCATCATTGTTGTTTTACATATTTTCTGACACAATCGCTTCAATGTTGTTTGACAATAATATTTTCGTAGTCAAGACGATATCTTTAATTGTTTTTTTTGAGTGCATCATCTCTCTATTCATAAATTATTTAAGGGCGAGACAACAAATTAAAAGGTATTCTTTAAGTATTTTACTCAAAACAATCCTTGAAATCTCAATAGTAAGCTTTTTTGTATTAATTGGAAGAGGAGTCAATGGAGCAATTACTGGAATAGTAGTAATTGACATTATAATATTTATTTTTCTATCTTATTCAGTAATATCAGAAATTGGGATTAGAATACCTGAATTCAAAGATTTAAGAGAGTACCTCCATTTCGGAATACCTACAGTGCCAGGTAATTTTTCAAGATGGATTGTGAATTCTAGCGATCGTTATGTCATTGGAATACTATTGGGTACTGCTTCAGTCGGATTTTACTCCCCAGGGTATGCATTGGGCAGTTTAATAGGCATGTTTTTTGCTCCCCTTTCTTTTTTGCTCCCTGCAACCCTATCTAAAAGTTATGATGAGAATGATTTGGAAGAAGTAAAAAAAGTTCTAAGTTATTCTTTCAAATACTTAATGATCATAGCTATCCCTGCAACTTTTGGAATCTCTTTTCTGTCGAAACCTATTTTAAGTATATTATCCACTCCAGAAATTGCATCTCAGGGATACCTAATAACACCTTTTACAGCACTAAGTACTCTTTTATTAGGGATTTATGGTATAATAGTGCAAGTACTAGTTTTAGAAAAAAGAACAATAATAACAGGTAAAATATGGCTTATTGCAGCGACATTAAATCTTGTATTAAATTTTGTGTTTATCCCTTATTTTGGGATTGTAGGAGCAGCTATTACAACATTAATTGTTTTCGCTATAGCTCTTATTTTAACAATGTGTTATTCTACTAATTCCTTAAAGTTTGATTTGAATTTAAAATTGATATTAAAAAGTGTTGTTTCTTCAATATTGATGTCTTTTATGATTCATATATTGAAGCCAGAAGGATTTATATCCGTTTTACTAACAATAATGATTTGTGCATTATTTTATTTTACACTGTTATATATTTTAAAAGGATTTAATATAAATGAACTTAAGTTATTATATAATTTGATAAAAAAGTAAGGTTGGATCAATAAATCTGAACTGTATCTTTTTTCTTGCAATATACAATAATGGTAGTGTGACTAATTTCAGTTTACTTTACCAATACAATTATTCATCTGGTCGACATTTAATTTTAGATGTTTCTTATGGTGTCAATGCCGGTGTATAATTCCCCACTTTGGCCGGATTAAAATTCCCCAATTTCCAATCCTTGAGAAAGTTTGAGGTTTGGAAATAATGTTGACAGTGGAGGAATTGCTATTGATACAGATTTGTATTCACAAGGCTTTTGCATTAGTGAAATCGCCCGACAAACCGGTTTTGACAGGAAAACTGTGAGGAAACATCTTCAGCTGAAAACCTTACCTGAACCCCAGAAACGTCCTGGTAGAAAGAGCAAGCTTGATCCTTTCAAGCCTTACATTCTTGAAAAACTCAAAGAAGGTCCCTATACTGCTGCTCGCC
>JASGVX010000057.1 GCA_030054735.1 Methanobacteriota archaeon
TGGAAACCTGAAAACTTTTCGATAGGAGATTCTGTTACTTTTGAAGCTTATATTGAAAATATTGGAAATGGGAGTACACTTAGAACTTTCGATACTGGCTTCATAATTGATGGAAATACAACTGGAATAGAATCAGTTCCTGGTTTAATAAAAGGTGGGTCTGCAAAGCTTTCTCATGTTTGGACTGCTACAGCCGGAAATCACAATGTTAGTGTAAAAGTAGACTACAACGGGCAGATAAATGAATCAAATGAGAGCAATAATTTACTGTTTACAAATATTTTTCAGAAACCTCTTGTGATTGAATCTGTAATTTTGTTCCCAATAAATACCACAACAGGTTCTCTAATTAACGTTACAGTCAATGTTACGAATAACATCGGAGTCACCAGTGTAAAAGCAAATGAGATTTCACTCCTTTATCAGGGTGGAAGTCTCTGGAACGGGAGCATTACAGCTCTTGAAGGTACTCATTATGTGAATGTATCTGCTGTGGATGAATCAGGCAATGTTGCCTGGAATAATTCTACTACATATACTGCTATCACGCCTGACATTTTGCCGCCTTCAAGCATTAACAATCTCCAATCAACTTCAGGAAATACATGGATTAACTGGACATGGCAGAATCCAAACGACCCCGATTTCAATCACACAGAAATTTACCTGAACAACGTTTTCCAGAAAAACAACTCTGATGAATACTTCAACGCAACTGGTCTCCAACCTGAAACCAATTATACTATAGGAACACGGACAGTGGATGCTTCTGGAAATGTGAATGAAACATGGGTTAATGAAACTGCAAAGACCCTTTCTTTGCCAGACAGTGTTCCGCCTGTGATTGAATCTGTTATTTTAGACCCAACAAATACCATAACAGGTTCTCTAATTAACGTTACAGTCAATGTTACGGATAATGTTGGAGTCAGCGGTGTAAAAGCAAATGAGATTTCACTTCTCAATCAGGGCGGAAGTCTCTGGAACGGGAGCATTACAGCCCTTGAAGGCACCCATTATGTGAATGTATCTGCTATGGATGAATCAGGCAATGTTGCCTGGAATAATTCTACTGCATATACTGCTTTCACACCTGACATTTTACCGCCTTCAAGCGTTAGCAATCTCCAATCAACTTCAGGCATTACCTGGATTAATTGGACATGGCAGAATCCCACCGACCCCGATTTCAATCACACAGAAATATACCTTAACAACGTTTTCCAGACAAGTACATCCACTGAATTTTATAACGCAATAGGCCTCGAACCTGAAACGAGTTACACCATCGGTACGCGAACGGTGGATATTTACGGAAATGTGAATGAGACGTGGGTAAATTCGACTGTTACAACAGAGAAGGAGTCTGTATCTGATACAACAAAACCTGTAATAGAGTCGGTTGTCCTCTTCCCGGCTAACACAACTGCCGGTGCTACGATTAATATCAGTGTAAATGCAACTGATGACACTGAAGTAAGCGAAGTAACTGCAGGAGATGTAAAGCTCAACAAGATAGATGGGATCTGGAAGGGCAGCATAACTGCTCCAGCTCTGCTTGGAAGCTATTCTCTGTCGATAAATGCAACTGATGCTGCCGGAAACACTGCTAATACTTCAGTTCCTTATCGTGTTGTTCAGCTTTCAGGCGGCGCCAATATTGCGGTTTCACCAAGGGCCAGCACTGTTACAGCAGGAAATACTGTTTCCCTGAACCTTAAGGTGAAAAATACTCAGAACATCGATGACACATTTAAAATCATGATCAGTGTCAGCGAACTTCCTGCTGCATATCAGGCAGAACTTGCCTGGTTTGACTGGACTGAGAAAACTATAACTCTGAAAGCAGGGGAAGAAGTTCTTGTCCCGGTGAAAGTGACTGTTCCTGAAGGGACTAAGGCAGGACGCAAGCTTTTCAGGGCAAACGTGAAATCGGAAGCTTCTTCGATTAGAGGGTTTGATACAGGATATTTGACAATAAGATGAAAAACATGGTATTTGAAAAAAGATCCTTGTTCCCATGAATGATTTCATGGGAATTTTTTGATTTTTGCATGTGAAGGTGAGTCACGGATCAAATCTGAAAAACGAGCACATACTCCATGTTTTAAATAAATATGGAGAGATTTGGAGGCGCCTGGTTTTCAGTAACTCATCCTCATGACCTGATTTTTTAGTTTGTTGAACTATCTTCGTGTTTTTTTGTTTCTTGCAATATTTGCATATCTCCCACATTCCGCAGTATTTTTTCAAAAATCAATATTTTAGGACTTACGCAGTTGAACTGAAAACCACGAGCGGAAGTGGATTAACTGTATAAACTCAAATAATGTTGACGAGCCCGTGTATGTCTGATTTTACATATCAAGTGCGTAAATCCTAAAATTATTGCAAGAAACTGGCAATTTGAAGTGTTTTAGAAAAGATTATTATAGGCTTTAGTTAATACCTTATTTAAACTTCAGATAAATTGTGTTCTTGTCGCATGTGTTTATTGAATCCTGGAGACAGATCTTCCGTAATAATCCGATACTAAAAATTCGGTTTTAAATTGTTATCATTTCTAAAATGAACTTACTGTATCCTATAGTACAAACTGAATTAATTCCAGGTCTGCAGATTCAACCTTATAGGATATGGATTTAATTTTATCTATATACACCTCAGGAAGGAATAAAAATGGCTCTGAAACCCAGAATTGCAGAATCTCCTCAGGTTCGTTTGATTGAACTCAAGTCAAAACCGTTCTTTATCGTAGCTTCAGTAGAAGTAGGAAATACCACAACCAAAAGTATCCTTACAGCCACCAATATGGATAATGGCAGGACGCACATAATTAATAAAGTAGTACGCATGACAAGAGATGTCCGAACTCCAAATCCAGGAGAAGTTGTCTTCGGAAGGACGCTTACGGGTGTGGAACTTACGCGCGAGGCCGTTGCAGAACTGGTAAAGAGTACCCTTATAGAATCTATGGATAAAGCTAACCTGGATATAAAAACTGACCTGGACTTCGTGGTACGCTCTACTGGTGTGGTTGCAGGCTTTGATTCTCCGGATGAAGTCGGTGAATTTATCAAAGCTCTGGCAGAAGGGTGTCTTATGGCAGGAGTTCCACCTAAAAATATGACTCCTCCAATGTCAGTCTCAAACATTCCAAAAAAGCTCCAGAAATACAGCAAACTGGAAAAGGTAATCTTTGACGGGGCTGTAGCCAGTGTTATGCCCCCAATTGGCTCTACAGGAATTGAAATTGTTGCAAACGAGATGGAGGGGGAGCTTGCAACAGCAGGAATCAAGGAAGCGGCGAAATTGACAGATGTGGATTTCAGGAATCCATGCATCTCAATCGACTTCGGGACAACTCTTGACGGCAGGATTACAAGCACTAACCATCCGTATGCAAAAACAATTGGAAACTTCTGCGGATACGCAGGTGCAATTCCTGATGCCATTATCCGGGGATCGAAAGTTGTTGACTTGAAGGTAGGAACTGCTCTTGAGGTTTTTGAAAAACAGAAACCACCTTCTTTCATTACTTTGAAGATGAAAGCTAAAGTTATAGAAGAATATTCAAGGCGCATTCATGAGCTTATTATTATTGAAAGAGTCCCTGGAGATAGAAAAAGGTATGGAAGTGTCCCTGTCCGTCCGGATGCAGCTGAAGAGATAGGCGTAACACTTATAGGATGTGATGTGGGCGAAAACGGCTCAAATATGGGAAAACTGAGTGCAATAGGCATGGAAATCAGCAAAAGCCATGGGCTGTCGATTGTTTATGCTGTCATTGATGAGGTAATGGCTGGGGTGGTGTACAGGCTCATAGAGGTTGCAAAAAAAGAAGGACTCATTTTTGAAGAAAGCACTATAGGAATTACAGGCAGAGCAGGAATTACCGGGAGTAAACCTAAACTGATATTGAGCAGCCTGGAAAAAATGAACCTTGCCCCCAAAATCGATGAGAGAGTGGTCTTTGTAGACGATGGGCTTGCCAGAGGTGCAGCTGTTATGGCCCGCTGTATGAATTCTCTGGGCACACCACAAACCCCGCTTGGCGGCAGACACGGTGGAAAATGTATTCTTGCACAGCGGATAAAAATGCAGGAAAGATGAAATGACAGTACTGGTGAAATGACAGTTTTATGTACCAAACTAGTGTCGTGTCAGCATCAAAATATCGTATGAATTCAATTGCAGCTATTCAGAATCGTTAAATTTTTGAGAATTGACGCAACACTAGCATTTTTCTCCAATAACTAAAGAGCTGTTTAAAATAAGCATTAAAAAACCTGGAAAACCGGTAAAGTAAAGGCAGGAAAATTAGCCTCCTGCCCCTCCTCCTCCGGCTTTTCCAAGGTCGAAGGTCTGCATTGTTTCCCTTTCTTTCCTGAACCTTTCTTCCAGTTCTTCAGCAGTAAATTCTCTTTGTTCTCTCTTTTCTGTGGGCTTGAGATCTGTATATTCCAGAGTTTCTTCTTTGTACCAGAGATCAGTACTTTCGAGCAGAGCCCAAACATTTCCCTCTTCGTCTTTTTTGATCTCGCTTACACGACTAACCGTATCGCTATTCACGTATTTGACAGCATCTCCCACTTTGATAATCTTCTTGTTCCGCCCTACAGCTGTGATTTCCTCCGCATCAGCCATGCTTTCACCTCAAGGGCTTCCAGGACGCTGGCATTTTAGGCCCTGCAAGTCCACTCCTTCTTTAATAACTGCTTATAGGTTATTCAGGCCCTTTAATAAAGTTTGTGTACTTTTATCTGTAAAAGGCTCTGGAAAGCCTTAAAGGCTTAATAGAGACCTTTAAATTCAAAAATAAAAAAAGAGTTTCATGGTTACTGATCTCTCAGTAACCGGCTATTTCCTCAGTATAAGTTACTTTCTTTACTGGTTAATATTTTCCTGATTTATTTCGTTCCTGAGTTCTCCCATGAGAGCTACCCTTTCAGCAAATGCGTTGTGCCTGTGGATGCTTTCTTCATTGGTCTGTTTGATAGTGATTACTGCATTATCCGGAAGGTTTGGGAACTCTTTTACTACATTATCTGCCATTGCTCTTACACAGTCTTCCACAAACTTCGGGTTCTGGTGTGCAGTTTCCACAACAACCTTTTCGTCTGCGCGTTTCAGTACCTCATAAACACTTGAACTCATGGAGCGTTCAATTATTCTTATTATATTTTCCAGGGATACATCAAAATCGTGAGCCACTTTGATAGAAATAATGCCTCTTCCTCGCTGGTTATGGGTAGCCATAGGGACTCTGTCCAGGAATTTTATTATTGTATCACTGTCAACTCCAAGATTGGCAAGCTCATTTGCAGCTTTATCTCTCATTATTTCCTGAGCGCAGGGGCATGCAGTCATTCCTACAACTTCGGCCCCTATGAGCTTTTTCACGTTAAAGTAGTTTTCATCGCCGTCGCCCCTTATCGCAGAAGCTTCGGCAAAGATATTGACGACTTCCTGGCACTTGATTCCTGTTGAAGGAGAGGTGCGCCTTATCATGTATTCGCTTTTCATCCTGACTTCAGCCTGATTTGCATATTCGTGGCGGCCCAGCAGGTTATGTGCAATATCGCTGCATAATTGTTCTATTTCATACACCGGTGTGCTGAGCACCTTTTCCAGCACTTCATCTACAGCTTCGAAGTTTCTTGAAAGGTTTGCACCCTTACGGTCTGAAGGCAGGTCAACAAAAACATCAAAAGTTGAGATCAATACTATTGGACGCTTGTACTTTCGTTTGATTTCAACCAGTTTTTTCATATTTGTTACCCCGACACGGGTAAGATTGATAGCTATGCTTGGTTTGCTGGCCTGTACGTCCGGGAGGTTGAAAGTGCAGTGTTCCATATTTAACCAGATCCGTGAAAAGATAAATCTGCTTGGTTTGTAGAATCAATTTTTTATTAAATGTGTAATTATATTAATTGCATTTGGAAAAATATAATGACCATAAGAAGTAATAGCATGTAAACTTTGTGCTTTTCAGACTCTTTTACAAAAGTACAATATAAAATCTTTTAATAAAGTGTCTAAAACCTCTTTCTGAATACTATTTTGAGCTGCATATTTAACAAGGAATAAATATTTAAATATTTCCTATTTTGATGACAATTTAGAAAAATTTAGTTTATATACCCTGCACGGATTAAGAGCAATTTTGTATAAAACACTAACTACAGGCAACATACGAAGAAAGATTTTATATACTTTAAAAATTAATCAGTGTCTAGCAATACTATTTACGAGGTGACCTTTATGTCCAACACAAGAAATTTTGTTTTACGAGACGAAGAAGGCAATGAACATGGAGTTTTCACTGGAAAACAGCCTCGTCAGGCTGCTCTGAAAGCTGCAAACCGGGGTTCCGGGACGAAATCCAAACCTGATATCATCCGCCTCAGGGAACGCGGGACAAAGAAGGTGCACGTTTTCAAGGCATGGAAAGAAATTGTCGCAGCTCCCCAAAACAGACCTGACTGGATGCCTGAGAAAATCAGCAAACCCTTCGTCAAGAAAGAAAAGATCGAAAAACTCGAGTAAAACTTATCCTTATATACCCTGCAAACTGGGGGTTTTTCTTTTATTTTTAAAATTCAGATACAAATTAGCCTGGACGGGTTTTTAATTTAATACTATCCAGGCTGGCTTATTTCTATATACAATCTGTTTATCGAAGATTTCTATATCGGTCTTTTTAGACAATCTTCCTTATTTTATCCGTGATGCTCATCGATAAGTTTAAAAAGATATTTTCTGATTCCTAAATCATGGAACTCAAAAGAGAGAAAGTACTCATTGAAGCCCTGCCTTATATGCAGGAGTTCTACGGTTCGATCATGGTTATCAAGGTGGGCGGAAATGCAATGGTCAGCGCCCAGATTATGGAAGATGTCGTAAAAGATATTGTCCTCCTGCGTTATATTGGGATCAAACCCGTTATTGTACATGGTGGAGGACCTGAAATCACTGAGAAAATGGAACGTGTGGGTAAAAAGGCTGAGTTTTGCCAGGGGCTTCGCATCACGGACGATGAAACCATGGAAATTGCCAGAATGGTCCTGGTAGGGAACATAAATACAAAGATTGTATCTCTTATTGGATTATTTGGCGGTAAGGGTGTCGGACTTACAGGCTATGACGGAAGGATGATCCTTGGTCATAAACAGGCTGCAAAACATGTACTTATCGACGGTGTGGATACTGAAGTGGATATAGGCTGGGTTGGGGAAAGTGAAGTCATAAAACCCGAGATTCTCTATATTATGCTTGAAAATGGCTATATACCGGTTATCTCTCCGATTGCTGTGGACGTAAAAGGCAATGCCCTAAATATAAATGCAGATACTGTTGCAGGAGACATCGCGGCAGCTATGCAAGCTAAAAAACTTATCCTCATGACCGATGTCTCAGGCCTCCTGAGAGATATAAAAGACCCTGGTAGCCGCATTTCTCGTGTAAGTCTGGATGAGATTGACTCACTTATTGAGGAAGGAATCATCAGTGGCGGCATGATCCCTAAACTCAAAGGTGCGGCTGTTGCAGTTAAATGCGGGGTTGAGGGAGCACATATCATAAACGGGAGCGTTTCTCATACCATGCTTCTTGAACTCTTTACTGATGGTGGAGTAGGAACAATGGTCTACAGACCAGATAAGCCGCAGGAGTAGAGCGGCATCTAAAAATCAGGATTCTGAAAAATCAATCATGAAGTGATTCAGCCGTGAGTTCACTTATCAGGAATTAAGGCTTCACAATTCTGAGGCTATTAATGAGATGAGAAAGCAGAAAGATGTCAGGGCGAACAGGCTTGCTCTGGCATCCGAATTGTGATTCGAGCAGACCAATTTAGGAGTTATAAGGTGAGCTGAGGTCGAGCAGACTAATTTAGATGTCATAGAGTAATCTGAGGTCAAGAGGGTCAAATTATGGACATTGATCCCAGATTTTATTCATCAGACCAAATTATGAGTTTTGAACTTACTTTTTTCAGATGAGATATTTTTTCGGCATTTCAGTCTAAAATGGGAGCACCGTAAGTGAAGTCTTCGATTTCCAGGGTTTTTTTCCAGAGTTCTTTGCAGCCGCAGTCTGTTTTACTGAGGTCTGCGGGGTCCTGAGTAAGTGAGAAAGTCCGGAGGGAACTGGCAAGTTCTGAGCTGCACTCTTTACAGTTATGAGGACCACGTTTTGAGCCTGCGCCGACGGGGTCGGACATGAGGGGGAGCTCAGGATGGGCAGCTTTTGCTTTCTGGAGGATTTCAATTATGCTCCAGAGCCAGGGTGGGCGGTACTGACCTTTCTCCCAGAGAGCTTCTACAAGGGTGCCTTTCTGGACATTGCAGAGGTTGATGGAGATGGTATCAGAGTATGGAGCAGCATCGTCTATAGAGCGAATGATGTCTTCCATTGCCTGTTTTTCGGAAAGGAAGAGGGGCTTGAGCATAAGGTATGCTTTTACTGTTACACCGTATTTTTTTGCGCTTTCTGCTGCGCGGACAAAGTCCTGGAATGTAAAACCCTTATTGATGGAGTCTTTTCGTATTTTGTCCGAACTTGTCTCGAGCCCGAATGCGAGTTCGAAGGGTTTATTTTTCAGGATGCTCAGGCAGTCCTGTACGTTCTCTTCGCTTACGAAATTAGGCCGCGTTTCTGCAAGTACTTTGACGACCCTGGGATCTTCTGCAAGTTTTTTCAGGATTGCATCTCTGGCTTCAGGCGGGACTTCCTTTTCGTCCAGGAAACTGCCTGAGGTAAAGATCTTGACCATGAATTCGGAGAACTTTTCAGTTTTCCTCAATGCTTTTGCAAGCTGGGTTTTATAGTCTTCAAGGGTTGGGGGCTCACTTGCACAGTCATAGACATAGCCGCACATTGTACAGCCTCCGGCTTTTCCCCAGCGACAGCCTGCGCTCTTGAATATAACGGTGAGGGTTTTTGTTTGAACCCCGTCTACAAGGTCTGTTCCGGTCCAGCTTGCCGCAGGCTCGTCCTTAGCTGAGGGCTTTACTTTGATACGCTGCCGGATATCCAGTACTGCTTTATTAAGGGACATAGGCTTAAAACTCGCTTTGTGAATTGATATTTGTGAATTTATTAGGACTTACGCAGTTGAATTGAAAAACACGAGCGGAAGTGACTTAACTGTATAAACTCAAATAATGTTGACGAGCCCGCATGTATTGATTTTACATTTCAAGTGCGTAAGTCCTAACTTATATCAATTATTCAGAAAATTGGAATTTGTTTAATGAAACCATCCTCTATTATATTTCTTTTGTGCCTTATGAATAAACAGTAAACCGATTATTATTCCTGAAAATATAGATAAGAGTACACCAATTCCTATTTCATTATAAATAAAAAATCCTGCTATTAAACATCCGATTCCTATTACATATAATCCCTTAGAAAATAACTTTGCATAATTCATTATGTCTTCATTTTTAATATTTTTTGTATGATAACTATGAATTAGATTTATTCGTCCTTTAGAAATGTTCGATGCAAACCAAAAGGAAATTATTGCCACTAAAACAACTACAACAATGCCTATCCACATATTTTCCTCCATAAATTCTACTAGGACTTATGCAGTTGAATTGAAAAACACGAGTGGAAATGACTTAGGAATGGTGAAAATATAACTTCTAAATTTTAGCTTGGGGATTGATCGATAGTTCCATTTCCCCCAATTACAATTCTTGGTAACAAACCCCTTGATATTATATTTGAATCATTCCTTAACTGTATAAACTCAAATAATGTTGACGAGCCCGCATGTGTCTGATTTTACATTTCAAGTGCGTAAGTCCTAACGAAATTAGATACTATATCATTTATATAATCCCAAAAACGGTAAAAGAAAAGTTCTTTTAATGGTTGGCTACTTTCCCTTCAAGAATTTCCATAAATTCTTCTCCTGTAATAGTTTCTTTTTCAAGCAAATAATCTGCCAGTTCATCCATCTTTTCCCTATTCCCACTAAGAATATCTGTCGCTCCTTTATATGCCTCGGCTATAATTTCTTTAATTTCTTCATCCACCAGGCGTGCAGTTTCCGGTGAGCATGTCGATTGACCCGAATCACCCAGATAAGTATTTCCTCCTGTTTGTAGTGCCATCATTCCGAAGTTTTCAGACATGCCATAACGGGTCACCATATTTCTTGCAAGCTCCGTGGCTCTTTCTATATCATTGGAAGCACCTGTAGTCACTATATCAAAGACTATTTCTTCCGCTGCCCTTCCTCCACATAAGACTTCTAATTTTTGATAGGCATCCTTTTTGCTATAGAGATTTTTCTCATCTTCTTCAACTTGCATGGTAAAACCTAATGCACCGGAAGTCCTGGGAACAATAGTTATCTTTTGTACCGGAGCGGAACCGCTTTGTTTTGCCGCAACAAGAGCGTGCCCGATTTCATGATAAGCTACAATTCGTTTTTCTTCTTCTGAAAGAATGGCATTCTTCTTTTCAGCTCCGGCAATAATGGTTTCTACAGCCTCTGCCAAATCTGATGTAGTTACATGATTTTCACCCATTCGAACAGCCCTTAAAGCCGCTTCGTTAACAATATTTGCAAGTTGTGCTCCTGAAGCTCCTGCAGTCATACGAGCGATAAAATTGACATCTATATCTTCTTTCACTTTTATCTTTTTTAAGTGCACATTTAAAATAGCTTCTCTTCCCTTTAAGTCAGGCAACTCAACCCTTACCAGACGATCAAAACGGCCCGGGCGGAGTAAAGCGGGGTCTAAAACTTCCGGCCTGTTAGTAGCTGAAAGTATGATAACTCCTTTATTGCCTTCAAAGCCGTCCATCTCTGTTAAAAGTTGATTTAAAGTTTGCTCACGCTCATCATTTGTACTGAATTGCGAATTTCTTTTCTTGCCTATAGTATCAATTTCATCAATAAAAACTATACAAGGAGCTTGTTTATTGGCTTGGTCAAAGAGTTCTCTCACTTTCGCCGCTCCTCTACCTACGAACATTTCCACAAATTCAGAGCCTGAAATTGAAAAGAAAGGTACATCTGCCTCTCCTGCTACAGCTTTTGCCATCAAAGTTTTCCCTGTTCCCGGAGGTCCGACCAAAAGTACACCTTTTGGACATTGAGCTCCAATTTCTTCATATTTTTTAGGGTTGTTAAGATAATCTATAATTTCCTGCAGAGATTCTTTAGCTTCTTCCTGACCTGCCACATCATCAAAAGTTTTTTTGTCCTCATCAGGCTTATAGATTTTAGCTACCTTTTGACCATGAATATTCAATCCGGAAGCTCCTATCTTTTTAGTAATATTTTTGTTAATTTGTCTTCCAATGAAAGCAAAAATTATAATTGGTATTCCATATGTCAAGAAAAGTGAAAGTAATAAATTTGGCTTTTCCGGGATTTCAGCAGCATAATTTATTCCTTTTTCCTGTAAAATTTGAGGTAACTGAGGATTGTCTACTATACCTGTTTTGAAATAGCGCGTTTGTCCATCTATTTCTTTGGTATAACTAATCTCAGTATCAGAAAAATAAACCTGTTTAACTTCCCCTGCCTCTACAGAATTCATGAAGTCAAAATAAGTAGTCGTTTGCACTTGATGAGACGAAATCATGGGCATAATCACCCAGTTAAAAAATAAAATGATTAGAAGTGCAAGACCGTAGTAATACATAAGAGTTCGTGGAATCCTATTCCGGTTGTCAGAACTTGTGTTTTGCATAAATAACCTCCTATACAGGCTGTCTCAAAAATAAAGTTAATTCTACAATAGTGTCAATTTTTCCACTATAAGGTTAATTTATGTCCAAATTTCACTATTTTAAATGGGTTTGTTCTTAAAATTAACGTATCTCATTATCCAATTGCAGAAATGGTTTGAATTTTGAGACAGCCTGGATTGAAGTCTTTTAAGGCTTCACTTTTCTTTAATTATGTTATCTTATGTTTTAGTTTATCTTGTATTTTTTGGGTTTATTCAAACTCGCTCCTGGAAACCATGAACTAAGGATGATTGAAATATAACTTCATGTTTTCTCTTCTGGAATCGGTCTATCCTACCGGCAGGTCGACATTTAATTTTTCATAATTTTTGTTGATGCCGATTTTGAAATAATACATAGTATTTGTACCTAACTTTTAGGTTTACATATGATCAATTCTTTCATTTTGATCACTCCAGTTTTTGTTTTAGTATTTGTACCTAACTTTTAGGTTTACATATGATCAATTAATAAAATCTCATGCTAAACTTTTATGAAAAAAATGATCCAGTATTTATATAAGTGGTGATGGTTGAGCCACATGTTAAGCAACTTTCAATCCCATTTCTAGCTAGGAGATACCATAAAAAGACATCAAGAAAAATGCTCTGATTTTTAATGTCGGCCTGCCGAATGTAAGTTGAAAGAAAAAACTCAAATGATGTAGTTGGATACAACAGGTCAAAAACAACAACAAGAGGGAGGGAATGGGCTAAAACATTTGTATCGATAAGCAATATTACTACATTACTTACGGCACTTACGACTTTTAAAGTTGGAAGACATGACCTGATAAGAGCACCTGGAGCTTTTAGAAAGTTGAATATCTGAGTGAGTAAAAGTAATTTTTTTAAAAAAAAGAGAATTTAATGCGTTTAATTTAATTTTAAAGCATTAATAGCCAAATTGTCAAAGGCTCAGATGAAAATTTTAGAGGGCAGCCATAAAGACTGCCGGTTCAAACTGTCCTGGGATCAGTTATTTCGCCTTTGAGGGCTGAAGCTGCTGCGGTTGCAGGTGATGCAAGGTAAATAAAACCATCTTTTCCCATCCTGCCCTTGAAATTCCTGTTTGCGGTTGAAACACAAACTTCCCCTTCCCCGAGTACGCCCTGATGAGCTCCAAGGCAGGGACCGCAACCAGGGGTTGCGAGGGTCACACCTGCTTTCAGCAGGGTTTGTATGGTCCCGTTCTCGATTGCTGCAAGCAGGGTTGTGCGGGATGCAGGGATTACAATTGTCCTGACTGCAATCTTTTTTCCTTTCAGGACTGCTGCTGCTGCTTCGAGGTCTTCGAGCCTTCCGTTTGTGCATGTCCCTATAAAGACCTGGTCTACTTGAGTGCCCTCAACCTCTCCTACGTGCTTCACGTTATCAACCTGGTGAGGGCAGGCAACCTGAGGTTCGATATCTCCGGCATCATAGGTAAACTCTTTCAGATAAGCTGCTTCAGGGTCTGCATATACGGGTTCGTAAGGGGCAGCTGCCCTGTTTTTAAGGAAATCAAAGGTCTTTTCGTCAGGAGGGACAATTCCGCTTTTTGCGCCCATCTCAATTGCCATGTTGCAGAGTGTCATCCTGCCGGCAACCGAAAGTTCGCTGATGGCCTGCCCATAAAACTCAATTGCTTTATAGGTTGCACCGGCAATCCCGGTTTTTCCTATTAGGTAAAGGGTAAGGTCTTTTGCATAAACGCCTTTCTCAAGGCTGCCTTCAACCGTCATCCTGAGGCTTTCAGGAACCTTAAACCAGAGCTTTCCCGTAGCAAAGATCTCAGCCATGTCGCTTGCCCCAACTCCTGTTGCAAAAGCCCCAAAAGCCCCGTATGTGCAGGAATGCGAGTCAGCCCCAACGACCAACTTACCTGGAAGCGCGAAACCGTTTTCCGGAAGTACCTGGTGGCAGATACCTTCCCCTATCTCATAGAAGTTGGGTATACCCTGCTCCTGTATCCACTCCCTGATTTCTTTCTGCAGGGTAGCTGATGTCTCGGTGTTCGCAGGAGTGATATGGTCAAAAGGAATCACAATCTTTGAAGGGTCCCAGACCTTTTCCATCTCCATTTCCTTAAAAGCATTCACTGTAAGTATTGATGTGCCGTCATGCACCATTGCATAGTCAACATTCGCCAGCACAAAATCGTTAGCCTTTGTCGCGGTTCCCGCCACCCGGGAAAAGATTTTTTCGCTTATAGTTCCCAAAAGTAAGCCTCCTTTCCGAGAATAAAATGATATTGAATTAAACGCACGCTGAAGAATTAAGATTTCAGAACTCACTATAAATGAAACGCATATGAAATTCTTCGAATAACAGGCACAAAGAAATGAAAGTACCTAGAAGCACTTTCATGCTAAATATATATACTTAATGGATTTTGGAGTTAAAGGTTGATATTGGTTGATATTAGAAGAGAGATGAAGTTTTGCCATTTTTCTTTAAATTACTTATTTTTCTTAAATAACTGTCTGAAAAGATCTTTTCACAAAAATATTTAATATTATTCTTCTAAATATAATTTAAATATAAATAGAAAGGATTATACCTAATTAAAGCTATTTTAAATTGCTAATCTAAAAACAAGCTATAAAAAGGTATAATCCATGATAAAAATTATTGGTAAGGGATATAAGTATTTTTTGCTACAACTGAGCCTTTGCCAAAATTGTTAATAATACTTCAAATGTAAAAAAATGCCTAAAATTGCTTATTTTGTCACAAAATTATATTTAGTGCCTTTAAAATTGAACAATAAAATGCCGCTGAATGCGGAATCCCATGATGAGGTTCTAATTAATGATATATATACTTTAAAAATTAGCATTTAATATAATCTTTTTCTATAAATCTCATAAAATTATAAATATTAATTATGTGTTAAAAATTTAAATAGAATTTTTTTCTATTTTATAAGACTAAAAATGGTTATAATTATAATTAAGGATGTAATATCATACTAAATTAGTTTTAAATTATCTTAAATAAATTTTTTTACAAAATAAATATTATAACTAAATATCCTAGATTCGGCAGGTTGACATTTAATTTTTCATAATTTCTGTTGATGTCGATTTTGGAATAATACATAGAATTTGTACCTAACTTTTAGGTTTACATATGATCAATTAATAATATCTCATACCAAACTTTTATGAAAAAATGATTCAGTATTTATATATGTGGTGATAGTTGAACCACATGTTAACCAACTTTTAATCTCATTTTTAGACAGGGGATACCATAAAACGACATCAAGAAAAATGTTCTGATTTTTAATGTCGACCTGCCGAATCTAGGATTACAGGAAATAAGTATTTAATGGAACAATAATAAAAAAACAAGAGGAAAAGGGTATAGAGAATTTTACAGAAAATTAGGCACACTGCCATATCACATTTTATAAAAAAAGAATTACAAAAAGCTCAGGATGCGACTGCCGGGATTCGAACCCGGGTTCTAAGCTTGGGAAGCTCAGGTCATAGCCACTAAACCACAGTCGCACGCAGTCTGAAAGAGCTGCTGTGTACTCATCTCATACATCTTTTAGATATTAAAGTTTTCGGTAAAAGGAATAAGATACAGGTGGGCACTGATTTATATCTTGCAGGTAGAGGAATTCTATTTTGGAAACTTGAGGGTGCAAAGCAATAAAGACCGGGGCAGGGAATAGTTATTGTCGAAAACTTCAAAGAGCTTTTTCAGAGAGAGGTTAATGGCGCGGTTTAAAAAGCTTGAAAAAAGGATTCAGCCTTCTTTCGGCAGGTGACATTTAATTTTTTATAATTTTTATTGATGCCGATTTTGAAATAATACATAGTATTTGTACCTAACTTTTAGGTTTACATATGATCAATTAATAATATATCATAGGACTTACGTAGTTAGTTCTTTGCATATCGTTTTTGCTAAAGTTTCAAATTTACAAATTAATTTAATGTGTATAGAGGGTTACTTAAATATTCTGTCACTGCTACTCTTCTAATTTTCATCTTACTTTCAAACCATGATATCCCACTTTTAACTCTGTGTAATTCCAGTCTCAGGAAAGATCTTAATGAGAGCATTATATGTGCTCTTTGTGACTCTTTCTTTCTTGCCTGAAATTTTTCGACCCCACAGAACTGTTTTATTCCTCTATGATATTCCTCTATTTTCCACGACTTCTTTGCCAAATCTTCACGTTTTTCTTCCTCCATTTCTTGCACATCTGTAACCCAGTGTTGCGTGTCTCCATCTTTTGAAACTATCCTAAACACCTTTACAAATCCATATGCTTTGAGGTGTACCACAAGTCCTTCTGGAGGAATATCTACTGTTTCAAGTGGCACATTTCCCTGGTTGTCTGGATTTACCAAGCGATTACCCTTTAACCTTGTTAGGAAGTGCCATTCTTTCTTCCTTATGCTTTAAAGTTTTTCACACTTGCATACCATGTGTCAAACAAAATAAATTCAGGGCGAAAACCACGTTCTTCGGCTTTGTCAAGCATATCGAGGAAATGGTCATTCTTTGTTTTGTCGTCTTCATTTTTGTTATAAATTCTGAAATCGAGAGGTATAACTGTTGTACCGTCGGTCCAAACGAAGGTGATAAGACCTATTCCCTTTACAGTACGATGATGTTTTCCACTCCACTGATAGCGAACAAAAGATATTTTTTCTGCATATGGTTTATCTAATGTTGAATCGTCAATAATTAGATAGCCTTCTTAAGATCGACATGATTTTTTACTTCATCCCATAACGCTTCTGTGTCTGGATCTTGCCTTTGAAGGCAACGAGTGAAAGCGTCATGAGAAGGAGCGCTAGGTACGTTTGGATAACATCTAGCAGCTTCAGTGCAACTAAATACGTTAGAAGCTGCAATCAGAAAGTCAATATAGTTAATCTCAGTACACCTGGGAGGATTAATGTCCACAACTCCATATATTTTTGGGGAGTTTCTCTAGGTAATTTTCTTTACTACAAAAAAGGAAACAGAGTCAATGGCAGATTTATTTTCACTCATAAAAGATTATCTTGTCGATCATGAAACTGGAATTCATTGGCTCTGTAGAAAACCTATCTACATCAGATGAAACCCAATAAAAAATACTTTCTATGTAATCCAAGAGAAATTCATTGTTCTCATTTTACCTGAATCCACAATAAATCTTGCATGGTAATCTCTTTCAGAGGAATTTCCTTAGCGAGAAATTGTTTTTCAAGCTTAGTTCCATTTTTTGAATGTGATACGAAATGAAAAATAACAGGGGAATAGCTACAAACAGCATAATTACATCACGTAAAATTGGAGAACTTATGAAATTTGTTCCCGAGTTCCATAGGACAAAAAACGGCCTGTGGAATAAATAAACGCAGTAAGAAGATGTAGCAATATGCGTAAAAAACGAACTTAAAGAACGTGAGAATCTGTCATTGATAAACCTCATAGCAAGCGAATATTCAAAAACACAGAAGATTAATAGAAATATATTAAGAAGTGCTGTCTCAATGACAAATTGTAAAAGAAGCGATTTGACACTCAGCAAGCCTGCTATACTCTCCAGTATAGACCTTACAGTGGAAGAGCCAATTATTCCGCTACTTGTATCAATAGTAACGGAAATTTTTGGATCCAGAAACATTGAACTTCTCAACCCTAAAACAATTATCAGCACAAAGATTACAGGAAGAACTGCCAGCAGAACCTGAACAAAGGGTATCCTTCCGGGTATTCTTATGCTTTTTTCAAACATGCTTTCCCTGCAGGTAAGGATTCCAAACATAAAGACGAGGAAAAACATGAAAAAACGATGATCAATAATATTGAGAGTTCTGGATATTAAAAAGAAACCAGAATATACGATAAATGAGGAAATCAGGAGGCTTTTTGTACTCTTTGAGTACATGATAATAAACGGATAAATGGCATAGAAAATAATAATCAAGCCCACAAAATAGAGCGTTAACATAGGAGTGGCATAAGCCGGAGCAAGCAAAATTTGCAGTCCCAGAAAATGTACAAGTACATTATAGAAACTGAACACATTCTCAGAATTAGGAAATACAAACCCTGAATTTAACCAGGGAGCAAATATAAAAAATACTATAATAAACAGGGTGAGTGAAGCCCAGTAAAGAGGATAGATTCTAAGAAGCCTTTTTTTATAGAAGTCAAATACATTTTCAAGCGAGTTTATTGAATGATTGTTGTAATATATCAGGTACCCACTCATAAATATGAAAAGTCCAAGACCCATATTCGCAAAATAAGGATCAAAGGCATAAAGCGTTAACTTACCATAAGTAGAAAATAAAAAATTACTCAAATGAGCTGGAATAATCATAATTATTGCTAACGCTCTTAGAAAATCAAATGCAATTATTTTTTTTTTCATTTATATCTGCCCTACATATCTGTCTATTAGGCCCAGAAATTGATTCCATAAAGAAATGGAGCAGCTAATTTCAATATGGATAAAGGTTTCAAGCTCTCGCTTTTGCAAGCTCTCACTTTTGGCACCTAATTACGATAAAAGTATATAATAATTACGACATATTTTTACTTTAAAACAGTATAAAAAATATTTTTCTTATTATTACTATTTATTCTGCAATATGATTTTAAATAAATTTCAATATCCTTTAATACGAGTTATTTTAAACACGTTCACATAGAAATAGAGTCAAAATTAAGGCAGTATAGTTGCAGACCACTACTTTTTTAAAAAAGCCAGAGCAATGAAGAGCAATTCTTTTCTAAAAATAAATAATAGAAAAAAGGTATTGATTAAATTTCAATATTTGGTCATTATACACTTTTCAATGCACAATGTATTTCTGTTTGTTCTTCTCCCATTTCTTTGAGGAATTCCACGTAATCCCTTTCGACCTCTTCGAGTTCATATTCCATTTGTATTCCCCTATATTTTAGACATTAACAGTCATCATTTATTTCTTTAGTCATACATTGAATTATTATCTATTTAAATTTTGCTTCATCCCTATTTTGAGAACGGCAGGACGTTTATATAAAGATGTCCGCCAACCTGATTATCCTTTTACTAAATATATAAAGTTCACCTTCATGCTAATGTTTATGGGACTTATAAACACAGGAAGTTGATAAGTGCGATAAAGATATTTTTAAATTAGAGTTTGGGCATTCCCTCTCTCATGCATAATAGTCCAAACCCTGAACTCATAATGGGTATCAGAAACCTTGCAGGGCTTGAAGCCTGTTATAAGTATGCCGATGCAGTCTATTTCTCAACTGATAAACTTAGCCTTCGTGCAAAAGCAAAAGCGATCACTCTTGAAAATCTAAAAGAGTTTATTTCTGAAGTTAAAGCACGGCAGTTAAAATCCTATCTGGCTGTAAATTCAACAATAAATGAAGACAGGCTGGAGGATGTAGAAATTGTGATAACCGAAGCTGCAAAAGCCGGGGTAGATGCAGTTATCGCTTGGGACCCGGTTGTTATACTAAAAGCACGCAAAGCAGGGCTCAGGGTCCATATATCCACGCAGGCAAACGTTACAAACCACGAAACTGCAGAGTTTTACAGGACCCTTGGTGCAGGGCGTATAGTGCTTTCAAGGGAACTTTCCTTAGATGAGATCAGGAAAATAAAACAGAAGAGCAAAATAGAAGTCGAGGCTTTCGTCCATGGTGCAATGTGCATGGCAGTATCAGGAAGGTGTCACCTATCGGCATACGTCCTTGGAAAATCCGGAAACTGCGGAGAATGCACCCAGCCCTGTCGCTGGGAGTGGGAGCTACATGGAGAAAATGGGATTATCATGGAAAGCAGGGGGAAATACCTTCTCAGTGCAAAAGATTTATGTATGATAGGACATATCCCGGAGCTTCTTGAAGCCGGAATAGATTCATTTAAGGTGGAAGGCAGGCTGCGTGACTCTGGATATCTGGAAGTAGTCTCGCGCTGCTACAGGGAAGCGATTGATGCCTGTAAAGAAGGCACTTATACCCGCGAAAAAGTTGAGAAATGGATATCTGAACTGGCTTCGGTGTATAACAGGGGATTTTCTACTGGTTTTTACTTCGGAATTCCCGGTCTGGAAGGGTTCTCTCCTGAAAAAGACATGAACGTCTCAGAGAAAAAACGCAGGGCCGTGGGAGTTGTTGAAAACTATTATCCCAAACAGAAGGCTGCGGCTATAAGGCTCCTTGAAGGAGGGATTGCAACAGGAGATGAGATCCTGATAGAAGGAAGCACCACATATCTGAAGCAGCAGGTCCGCTCTCTTATGAAAAAAGGTATGAGCCTGCAAAAAGCTGAAAAAGGGGACGAAGTCGGGCTTGCCGTTGACAGCACAGTCCGAAAAAATGACCGAATTTATATTATCTGATTGACAATGATCTGATTGACAATGATCTGATTGACAATGTTATCTAATAACAATATAATAAAATATTATAACAGTATCTATATATTGAATTCTTCCTTATACGGATAGAAAATTAGGGAAACTGTTGGCTTAGTTTAGGAATGGTTGAAATATTATTTCAAGTTTTCACTTTGCTAATGGCTCTATAATTGCACTTCACAATACCAATAATGATAATATAGGGTATAAGTGTTTGAAATTAAATTTTCATCATTCCTTAGTAGATTTGTAGCCAGCCGTCTGATCAACAATTTGCTTTACAGTCAAATTCTTGTCTGTAAACAACATCATAAGAGGTTTCTATAAACTTCAATAAATACTTTTTGGACTGATAAGTAAAGGTGATATTTTGATAAGCGTCAACGAAATGGGTTCGTACGTCATAGAAGAGATGCTCGACTGGAGTGAAGACCTGAAAACGGAAGTAATCAAGCTTAAAAACGCTGCCACAATCATTGACTGTGGAGTTAAAGCCGAAGGTGGATATGAAGCAGGAATCTACCTTGCAAGACTCTGCCTTGCTGACCTTGCTGACCTTAAATACAGCACCTTTGACCTCAACGGGATAAAATGGCCTGCTATCCAGGTAGCAACCGACAACCCGGTAATTGCCTGTATGGCTTCCCAGTACGCAGGCTGGAGAATCTCCGTAGGAAATTACTTTGGAATGGGTTCAGGTCCAGCACGTGCCCTTGGCTTAAAGCCCAAAGAGCTCTATGAAAAAATCGGGTATGAAGACGATTTCGAAGTTGCGGTCCTTGTAATGGAATCTGACAGGATACCTGATGAAAAAGTGGTCGACTATATTGCAAAACACTGCAGCGTAGACCCAGAAAACGTCATGATCGCTGTTGCACCTACAGCCTCCATTGCAGGTTCTGTTCAGATTTCAGCCCGTGTTGTGGAAACCGGTATCCACAAGTTCGAATCCGTAGGTTTTGACATCAACTGCATAAAGAGCGGGTATGGAATTGCCCCTATCGCCCCTGTTGTTGGAAAGGGCGTCCAGTGCATGGGCTCAACCAATGACTGTGTTATTTACTGCGGTGAGACAAACTATACCGTCCGCTTTGAAGGCGAACTGGCTGAACTCGAAGATTTCGTAAAGAAAGTCCCCTCAACAACCTCAAGCGATTTCGGAAAGCCCTTCTACCAGACCTTCAAGGCAGCAAACTTTGATTTCTTTAAAGTTGATGCAGGCATGTTTGCTCCTGCAAGGGTGACCGTAAACGACCTTAAGAGCACGAAAACTATTTCAAGCGGCGGGCTCTATCCCGAAATCCTGCTTGAGTCCTTCGGGATCAGGAAAGTTTGAGAGGGCATTTGCCTTTTCTCATACTCCTTTTGTTTTTTCTGCTATCTTTTCAAACTATCCTCTATAGAAATACTTCCATTGACCTAAAAACCGTTTTTAATCCAATTTTATAGAGAGCTTCTGCCAGTTTTCCTGACTGTCCTGCATGAAAAAGAAATTGAGGAAAAACACATATGAAATTTTCTAAATAGCAGGCACAAAAAATGAAAGTAATATGAAGGCACTTTCATGCCAAATAAGGAAAAGGAGAAATGAAGAAAGAATAAAATTAGTAAGCAAGAAAGAATAAAACCCAAAGTAGAATGTTATTTGTCAGCCATTCTTATTTCTAAAATATTTCTGAATCTAAACTCAAATTATTTATGGGAATGCTTCCAATCTTACTGTGGAAGTAGATGATAAACAGTAAGTATTCAAAAAGCAGAAGGAATTAATAAAGATCAAAGGAGAAGAGTTTCATGCGGATAATAAATACCTCACAGGGAGTAGGAGGCATCCTGAACAGCTTCAAAGATCTCATGGACGGAGTAGAAAAAATTACATTTGTTGGGACTCCAGGCTTTTGCACGCCTTTTGCGGAACTTATGGGTTTTGTGGTTAGGGACAGAAAACTTGCTTTTATTCCCAATATGGACTTTGAAAAAGCCAGGTCGATCTCTATAACTCCTGAGGGAATGCAGCTTGGAGAACCTGTAGACGCCCATGCAGACGCCGTTGTCCTGCTTGGTGGGCTTGCGATGCCAAAGACCAGTATGGGCTCTGAAAAAACTAAAGAAATTGCAGAGAAGATTCTGGAAGGTTCGGAGAAAAGAAAAATTATAGGGGTATGCTTCCAATCAGTGTTTATGCAGTATAAATGGGATGAGGTTATTAATTTTGATTATATCATTAATGCCGATCTGGCTGTTGAGGTTCTTAAAAGCTGAAGCCTGAAACTGCAAAAAGCAGGAGATTGGATAATAATACTGCTTGAAGCAGTTTACTTTGCTGCTTAAAGTGGTTTTTTAACAAATCCTTTTTTTCATTCTTTCTTATAGAAGCCAGATATTTCAGGCGATTTCTCGTTCTTCAGGTGGCATTCGTTCAGCATAATATAATTCATTTCTCGCTTTGTTTTCCTGAGGATCTCAGGGAGAGGTAGTTTCAAAGTAAAAATACTGCCTTCCGGACAGTATATGTCCAGGTTGCCGGGTTCTACCCAGGCCACTTGACTATACAGGGTCTATTAACCATACCTTTTAATATCCCCACTGCTGTAATTATGCAGAATTAACATTGTAAATTCATATTCAGGTGACTTTTCCAATGTATTCAGACCGCATAAATGCATTACCCCCATATCTTTTTGCAGCTATCGATGAAGCAAAGGATGAAATGATTGCCAAGGGAGTTGACGTAATAGATCTTGGAGTGGGAGATCCCGACCTGCCCACACACCCTCACATTGTTGAGGCCATGCAGAAGGCTGTATGCGACCCCAAAACGCACCAGTACCCATCTTATGCCGGGATGCCCGAATTCAGGAAGGCTGCGGCTGAATGGTGCAGGAAATATAAAGGAATTAAGCTTGACCCTGTAACTGAAGTCCTTGCCCTGATAGGGTCAAAGGAAGCTGTAGCTCATATCCCTCTCGCATTTATTAATCCCGGAGATGTAGTGCTATATACCGATCCAGGGTATCCTGTGTATAAGACAGGGACTCTTTTTGCGGGCGGAGAACCATATCCACTACCCCTGAAGGCTGAAAATAACTTCCTGCCCGACCTGGACTCAATTCCTGCAGATGTCCTTAAGAAGGCAAAGCTCTTCTTCTTTAACTACCCGAACAACCCTACTGCAGCAACCGCAGACATGGCTTTCTTTGAGAAAGTTGTAAAGTTCTGCAAAAAGCATGACATCATTGCCGTGCATGACAACGCATACTGCCAGGTGACCTACAATGCTTATGAAGCTCCTTCTTTCCTTGCTGCTGAAGGGGCAATGGATATCGGTATGGAACTTTACTCCCACTCAAAAACCTATAACATGACTGGCTGGAGACTTGGGTTTGCTGTAGGAAACAGAGCTCTTATAAAAGGGCTTGGGAAAGTTAAGTCCAATGTTGATTCAGGTGTCTTTGATGCGATACAGATTGCAGGCATTTCGGCTCTCTTGTCCTCCCAGAACTGCGTTGATGAAACAAACAAAATCTACGAAGAAAGGCGTGATACTCTTATCGAAGGTCTCACTGCCATGGGACTTGAAGTAAAGCCACCAAAAGCTACCTTCTACATCTGGGCCCCGGTCCCTAAAGGCTTCACCTCGATTAGTTTTGCAAAAGTCCTTCTAGAAGAAGCAGGGATCGTAGCAACTCCGGGTGTTGGTTTTGGAGATGCCGGCGAAGGCTACATAAGGTTTGCCCTGACAAATCCGGTTGAAAGGATCAAAGAAGCTGTAGAAAGGATGAAAAAGCTGCAGTTCTGATCCGGAAAATTTCTAATCCGGGTTCAGTCTTGGGCTCAATATAGATCAAAAAAGGGTAAACGGCGGCATACCTGAAAAAGCCGCCAATTTTTTAAAACTAAATTCCTTATCTCTGTCAGCTTTTCAGTTTTGGGTTACATTTCCTGAAAGCGGTCAGAAAAGCATTTCTTTTTGAAACAATTTATTTAATGTAGACCAGCATGCCAGAATCCACAAAAGAACCCATTAAAGGACATTCCAGAACCCCGATAAAAGAGCATTTCCAACTTAAGGAAACTATAATCACTATCGCAGCCTGCGAGCAGGCTCACATAGAAGCTGCAAAAGAAGCTATCCGTACCCATAGAGCAGCTCTTGAAACCTACATCCTTTCCGATCCTTATTTTCAGCTCACCCTCGAAGCATACGAATGCCCGAAAAATGCTCCTGAGGTTGTCAGGAGGATGGTGAAAGCAGGAAACACTATGGGGATCGGGCCAATGAGTGCAGTTGCAGGCACGATATCTGCCCTTGCAGTGGAAGCAATGGTAAAAGCCGGAGCAAAATATGCTATTATCGATAACGGTGGGGACATCGCACTTATTAATGACAGGCCGGTAGTGGTCGGGATCTATGCAGGCCAGTCCTCTATCAAAAATCTGGGGCTTTTATTTGAGCCTCGGGACTCCATAACAGGCGTATGCACTTCAGCAGGGACAGTAGGCCCTTCGATCAGCTTCGGAATGGCAGATGCGGCTACAGTGTTTTCGGACGATGTTTCTCTTGCGGACGCGGCCGCAACGGCACTTGGAAACGAAGTAGGAATAGGGAAAGAATCGGTAGAGGCTTCTTTTAAAGCTGTGAAAGGGATTCCAGGAATAAAAGGCGCACTCGTGATCCAGGGGAAGTATATTGGAATGTGGGGAAAACTGCCAGAGATTACGAGGGCCGATGTCAGGTACGAATATATCACCAGAGCGTGAGTATTTACCTGAGGCTTTTCAAAAACTTTTTGCAATATGAGGATTTCATCCCCCCTGCCAGACCGGAGAAATCCGGCCTTTCGAGAAAGGGGATTTTCCGCCTTAGAGTTAAATTTCGTCCAGGAATTTTAACAGGATGTAGGTCGTGAATGTTACAAACAGAATTGAGAACAAAAGGGACTGAGCAAAACTTACATTGAACTGGAGATCATCTGGCAGCATGAAGTAAAGGAAGAATGAGGATACAAGCAGTAAAAATCCTCCCAGGGCCGGTCTCAGAAAAGATCTTTCGTTCTGTCCAGTACTTTTTCTTGTCCTTTTTCCGGAGGAGACTGAGGGCCCTCCCCTATAATTTTTGAAAGCTGAACTTGAGATCCCTCTAAGCCTGCTTCCGCCTGGCATCTGGGGACGAGAAGCTTTTTTTACAGGCTCTGCTACGAAAGGCCTTAAATCTTCTGTATCTTCTTCCCATTTACCGGGCTCATCTTTTGGAGGTTCCTGTTGCTTTTCCTCTACCTTTCCCAACTGGACTGGAAAGCCTTTTTTCTTTGAGCCGTAACCTACAGTAATAAAAATTTGGCCTTTTGTAAGTGCCCTGCCTTCCTGTGGGATTCTTGCAACTGCGGAAATATACTCTCTCTGGAGCACATAGGGGTTATCCCGCAAAAATGTGATCTGACCTTTCAGTTCATCGCTAACTGAAAGGTGAATATGCGCTGGAGACCTATAGTTTGTAATAAGGATTTCGAAGGTCTGCTCTCCGCCCGGATAAAGAGGAATTTCAACACTTTCTTTTTCGAACTCAATTGAGTTTAGTTCCTGCCTATTGATAATAACATTCTGGATTATTTGCTCCAAGTTTAACCCTCTCATTAGTTCCTTAGGTCTGCAGGAAGTAAGTTCGGAATCCCCTCGTCTATGGGATAATGTTCTTTACATAGAGAGCAGTAGAGGGTTCCGGATATGACCTCTTCTTCATTCTCTTCAACAACGTTCAAAATCAGGTCGCCCTTACATACAGGGCAGGCCAGAATATCCATGAGATCTTTTTTCACAAAACTTCACCATCAAAGCCACTTTTGCGATAGGAGAGACAGAATTTTACTTTTTGCCGGAAAAGTTAAAGGTTCTATTTTCATAATTTCCGGCTTCTTATTTTAATATGAGAACCTGAACCTGCAATTTACTTTTAATTCGGATGTAATTTATGGATCCCATTGGCTTATTTTAGCATGAAAGTGCTTTCCAGCACCTTCATTTCTTTGTGCCTGTTATTCGAAGAATTTCATATGCGTTTTATCCTTTGATCACTGTTAAGTTAGATACTTAGTATTCGATAAATCTTTCTTCAAGATCTCTTCATATTTTAATTTAATC
>JASGVX010000058.1 GCA_030054735.1 Methanobacteriota archaeon
TTCGGCAGGTCGACATTTAATTTCTCATAATCTTTGTTGATGCCGATTTTGAAATAATACGCAGTATTTGTACGTAACTTTCAGGTTTACATATGATCAATTAATAATATCTCATACTAAACTTTTATGAAAAAATGGCCCAGTATTTATATATGTGGTGATAGTTGAACCACATGTTAACCAACTTTTAATCTCATTTCTAGCCTGAGTTCCCAAAATTTAAGCGCATAAATCCTACATTCGGCAGGTCGACATTAATAATCAGAATATTTTTCTTGATGGCGTTTTATGGTATCACCTGGCTAGAAATGAGATTGAGAGTTGGTTAACATGTGGCTCAACTATCACCACATATATAAACACTGGATCATTTTTTCATAAAAGTTTAGTATGAGATATTATTAATTGATCATATGTAAACCTGAAAGTTACGTACAAATACTATGTATTATTTCAAAATCGGCATCAACAAAAATTATGAAAAATTAAATGTCGACCTGCCGAATGTAGGATAAATCTAATTTCACTAATCTACTATGTCAGATGATTATTATTTTTAATTAGAACTCATTATTCATGCGCTTAAGTTTAAGCACATAATAGGATATCAGAAGAACCTTATGCGCTTAAAAAGGCGGAAGTTAGGTTTCAGGGCGTTCGAACTTTTCTTTTTTAACCTTTCACAGCCTTCCAGGAAGTAAAATTCCCACGATACAGAAAACAGAAGTCAATAGAAACATTGCATAGGTTGCCTGTTTTTCAGTTAATCTGTAATAATAAGGCAGGACCCACTTAAGAGTAAGCGGATTAGGAACTTCCAGAGTGCCGTCTTCCCTGACCTTCCCAAACTTGACATCAGGATATTTTTTAATTTTCCAGTAGACATACATCAAAAAATTGACTGTATGCGGGATCAGCATAATAAAACCGCTTATGATAAAGCCCTGTATAACAATAATAGTCCCGATAGCTGCCCCTACGGTAAGTGACCCTACATTTCCCCAGAAAACCCTTGCAGGGTACTGTTCGTAAAGATAAAACCCAATTGTAGCTCCTGTTATAGCAACAGCGAATATTATATTCTCAACGTCTTTAATCAAAACCGACTTTATCATCAGCGAAGCAAGAACAATTATGGCTAGTCCAGAAGAAAGCCCATTGTACCCGGAGTGCATGTTAACGAGATTTGACGTGACAAGCACATAGGTAGGGACAATGAATTGCAGGTAAAGGATTCCAAGTTCCAGGTCTCCAACACGTGGGAGAGTAAGCGCAGTATGAGTTGCGTATTGAATCAGGGGATAGGAACAGTAGTACATAATCAACAACTTGGATGCCCTTCCAATATTGATCATATCATCAAGGATGCCAAAAAGCCCGAATAGTGCAATGACAATCATTGCGACATAGTTTGTGGATGTAAACTTGAAAAAAAGGGAGTTCATGGACATAGAAAGCATTGCAATCAGCAGAATTATAGTTCCCCCACGGTCTGCCACCATTGGCTGATTCTTTTTATAAACATCCCTGGCTACAATATTGTTTTCGGTCAGCTTTTTGATAAAGTACGGCATTGAAGCTGCAGTTGCTATTAATGGAACAAGGAAATTGCTTGTAAACATAATGTTTTGGAAGAACGACTCTGAACTCAATATCATTTTTTACTTTCCTTCACCACTGAATATCATATTCTGACGCAAAAGCAAAGCTTAGGTTTTAACCTTAAAAAATCAGTCTAAGTTTTAAAGTCTAATTTAATGCCTAATAATAGAAATACTTATCGAAAATATTAATTAGAAGCTGCTTCTGACTCGGGATAGAAAACCACTACAACGAATTTTGAGACTATCTTCTGTTTTAATCATATAATTTAATGTTTTGTCTTGAACCTTATGATTTTTTGACATTATTCATTTTACCAAAATGAAATATCTCGATGCAATATGTTTTGTGTAAAAACACTGTATTAATTAGCAGGATCTGTCAAATTTGGATTAAAACAAAGAGTTTAAATCCCGTAAATCTCATAAAGTTTAGAGATCAAATGTTAAAACTTGAGAAATCCCGTTTTATTATCATAATTACCGTTTTATACGCGATTATGGTTTTTTATTTATCAGTTAGCGCCAGCATAGGAGATCTCAAACATTTCCTCAAAACAGATCTGTGCAATCCAATTAGAGATATCCTTCTGGCCAATGATCTCTCTTCTGTGCTAAAATTTTTGGTTGCTTCACTACATGCTGTTCAGGATGCATCCATAGACCCAGCACATGTAGGGATTTACTTTGGACTTGGAGTCCTACTGTATTTTGTACTTTTAACTTCAAAAAAACCGACACTTGTGAGATACTCAGCAATCTACGCAGTATGCATTGGAACTGCTTACGGCATACTGAATGAGGTATTTCAGAGTTTCCTGCCGTACCGTACTGCAAGTGTGACAGATGCTATTTCAAATCTCATAGGGCTCGTACTTGCACAGATTTTCGTAATCCTTTTTGTTCTGGCATTAAAAGCGGTCATGAAGAAAAAAATCTTGAAGGGCCAGTAGATTAAAATTAAAAAATTAAAGGTTAAAAAATAGGAAAAGTGAGGGGCCTCTCACTTTAAGAGAAAATAAAATCTCTGTTTCCCTTCGTTTAACTTTCCTCTATATTCCTTCTTCCAATTTCAAAAGCTCTGACATTAATCTCGATAGTCTTCTGCGGCACAAGTGCCTTTACACTCTCAAGCAGGGCTTCTTTCGGAACTGGTAAATACCCAGAGACTGCCCCGACCATTACAACATTCATTGCAAACCTGCTGCCGGCTTCATAAGCCAGTTCATCAGCATTAAAGGCTTTAAGCAGATATTTTTCAGAAAGGGCATCAAGGATTTCCTCTACATCAGGATACTTTGCAAGGCCTGAACTAACGCTTACAGGGATTATTGGATGCGTGTTTACTATAATTACTCCTCCGTCCTTCAGGAAATCGAGATACCTGACCGCTTCCATGGGCTCAAGGGCAAGCATAATATCTGCGCCCTTTTTAGGGATCATTGACCCGAGATCAGTTCCCAGCCTTATATGGTTTACAACCGAGCCTCCGCGCTGCGCCATGCCGTGTGTCTCTGCTGCCCGGATAGAAAGCCCTGAAACAACTGCGGCTTTTCCAATGATGTCCGAAGCAAGAATTGCACCCTGCCCGCCAACTCCCGTAATAAGGAGGTCGAGTTTCTTTTCTCCTGCTCTCCCGCTCATCTCTTCACCTCCGTGATAGCTTCAAACTTGCATATCTGTGCACAAACCCCACACCCACTGCATAGGGAAGTAATAATAGCGCATTTGTTTTCTTCATCAAATTCGATTGCCGGGCAGCCAAACTTAATGCATTGCTTGCATCCTTCACATTTTTCAGGGTCAACGGTATATGGGACCCGCCTGATCCCTGCCCTTTTGCCTGAGATCACGCAGGGCTGTTTTGCAATAATCACAGATGTCCCTTCAAAGTCCTTTGCGGTTTTGAAAGCTTTCTGAGTCTCTTCAAGCTTGTAGGGGTCAACGACAGTTACTGACCCAACACCCATAGCTTTGCAGAGTTCTGCAAGCGAAACCTCAACTGTGGGCTCTCCTGTAACTGTATAGCCAACTCCAGGGTTTGGCTGATGGCCAGTCATTGCTGTGATACGGTTGTCAAGAATAGTAACCGTTATATTGGCTTTGTTGAAAACTGCATTTAAGAGAGAGTTCATGCCTGTATGGAAAAAGGTTGAGTCCCCAATAGAACAGCAGATAGGGCGCTTTTCCCCTGCATGATAAAGCCCGGAAGCTATACTTATGCTTGAACCCATACAGAGAGTGGTCTCAACAGTTCCGCTCTGGATTCCAAGAGTATAGCAACCGATGTCACTCGGGTAAATAGCATCATTTCCAAATACTTTTTTCATGGAATAGAAAGTAGCCCTGTGGGAACATCCAGCACAGAGAGCAGGCGGGCGCGGGGCAAGTTCAAGGGAAAGCTTTTCAGAATCGGATTCAATATCCAGGTCAAAAGCTTTCTTCAGGGCGTCAAGGAAAGCGCTTATGTCCAATTCTCCTTCCCGCGAAACATAAGCGCTGGTTTTTCCAAGAATAGAGGCTAGAATGCCGGACTCCTGGGCAATCATTTTTACCTGTTCTTCAACAACAGGTTCAAGCTCCTCAAAAATGAGGACTGTTTCGACGGTCTCAAGCAGTTTCAGGATAAGTTTTTTCGGGACAGGATAGGTCCCTATCTTCAGGAAAGAAGCTTCAAGCCCGAGCTCCTGCAGAGCCTCTTTTGCATAAACAGATGCTATCCCTGCACCTATTACCCCCAGCTTTGCTCCGGATTTGAGCTCAAGGGAATTCCAGGGAGACTCTGCAAGTGCATCCTCCATTGGCTGCTGGATAGAAAGGATCTGGGTGTGGCGGGCGCGGGCATTCTTGGGCAGCATAACCCAGCGGTCGAGAAGTTTTTCGAAATGAGGAGCCGGTTTTTTAACAGGGATTTCACCGAGCTCGATATCCGACTTTCCATGCGAAATTCTGGTAGTTGGCCTGAAAATTACAGGAACTTCGAACTTTTCCGAAAACTCAAAAGCATAGGGAAGCATATCTTTGGCTTCCTGGGGGGTTGAAGGGTCAAAACAGGGAAGAAGGGCAAACTGGGCATAGCGCCGTGTATCCTGCTCATTCTGGGACGAGTGGCAGGATGGGTCATCAGCAACGATTACGATCAGCCCGCCTTTTGTGCCTGTATAAGTAAGGGTCATAAAAGGGTCAGCTGCAACATTTAACCCAACATGCTTCATTGTCACGGCAGACCTGACCCCTGACCATGCAGCTCCGACTGCAACTTCCATTGCAACCTTTTCGTTAACCGACCATTCTATATGGTAGTCCCGGTCCCTGCGGGAGGCAAGAGTGTCTATAATCTCCGAAGAAGGAGTCCCGGGATAGCCTGCAATAACCTGCACGCCGCCTTCGAGAAGCCCACGAGCAATAGCCGCGTTTCCAAGCATATACTCACGCGTTGTCATAATAAGATCTCCACATTTTAAACAATAAAACGCAACTGTCATAACAATTTAAATTCAGTTCTCTATCAATCAGTGTTAATAAATCAGAAGTCCAGGGAAAGACAGTTCTGGAAAGCAAAACCTGCTGTCTGCAAACTAAGTTAAACTTTTGTATTATTCAAATAACACGATCAATAATATACTTTCGGATCAAAGGTTAGTTGGCAATTCACAAGAAAAGATGCAAGGATAAAATTCATGCATTTTTTAGATACTTAAATTACGTGTTTATTAGACACTTGAGAATTGAGGCAGAACCAGATAGTTCTTCAAGATTTTTAAGTATTTTCAATATCTGTAGCCACATAAATTTTGAATATTCAGTCCTGGAACTCTATCACAAAATACTTTCACCCCGCTTGGCGGAGCTTAATAAGCACGGAAGTAGTTTTTAGGGTTAGAGGTGAACACAATGGAAGAGATATTCAAAGGATTGCTTGAACGTGCTCAGTACTATGAACAGTTTGAGAGCTTCAGAAACACGGCCATTTCCGGGAAAATCGAGGAAATGTCGGGGATGGATCTGAGAATGAAAGTTTCAGTGCCAGACATGTAAAAACAGAGCTGAATCAACAGTTGTATTGGAAATAATGTATCTTGAGTTGTATTAAGAATAATGTATCTTGAATAGTAAACCAAATAGTAAAAGCTGCAAAATCTCTAAAAAGGCGGAATATTGAGATTTTCTTCTCAACAAAAAAATTAAAAGAATAAGGAAGAGGAAATAGAAAAAATAGAAAGATAGCTAACAGGACTAAAAAATTAACAAGATCAGACAGCTTAAAACAGAAATTTAATTTAGAAGAAGCAGGTGTTAAATATAAGAAATAGAGGAGGAGTGGGGGGTATAAAATTATTGATTAAAATCGAATCTGGAAATTATTTTTCTACCTTTTCATATCTTCCACAAAGTCCTGACCCAGTTCCACTTTATAGAAGTTTCACCAGGGAGCTCCATTAACAATACTCTGGTGATCTTGAGGGAAGCTTTTTCTGACTCACTTTCAAGTCCAGTACATGCCCGCCTGCATTTCTGTAATCTATGATTAAGTGAAATTGGTATCCTGACACATTTGCACCTTTCACATACTCCGGAGTCCTGAATCCTGCAGAAGAGATAAATCCTATGCGATGTCTCGTCTCGATACCCGTATACAGATTCCTGTTTTACAGGTTCTGCATAATATGACTTACAGGAATATTTTACAGGTTCTGTATTATATATTTTGCAACCGCATGTCCAAGTTCTGCCGTGCTTGCTTTGCCACCCAGGTCAGGAGTAATTATCTTTTTCTGAATGACATCGGCTATCGCGTCATCAATAATCCGGGCTTCGGGTTTGCCCATCCAATCAAGCAGCATTTTCACGCAGATGATTGCAGCAAGAGGGTTTGAAATTCCTTTTCCTGCAATATCAGGCGCACTCCCATGTACAGGTTCAAAAAAGGCATATTTTTTCCCTATATTGGCGCTCGGGACAAGCCCAAGGCTTCCTACAAGGGCTGCACACATATCGCTTAGAATATCTCCGAAAATATTGGTCGTGACCACAACATCATACTTTTCGGGGTGCATCATAAGGTTGTAAGCCATGGAATCAACAAGCATATCATTATACTCAACTCCGCAAGCACCAGCAGTTTGCCTGCAAACATCAAGGAAAAGTTTGTCGGACTTCAGGACATTGGATTTATGGACAATGGTTAATTTCTTGGATCTTTTTTTTGCAAGCTGGCAGGCATATTCTGCAATTCTCTCAGAGCCCTTACGGGTAACTACCCTCTTTGTCCAGGAAATCTCAGTACCTATTTCTTCGATTCCCGAATAGAGCCCCTCAGTATTTTCCCTGACAATTATAAAATCAAAATCGTTTCTTCCGGTAACGCCTACTATACCAGGAAGAGGTTTTACAGGCCGGACATTGGCATAGAGGTCCAGCTCCTTTCTAATGCTAAGAAGTATACTTTTATAACCTGGGTCAGGCACGGTGCTAATCGCTCCAAAAAGGACAGCATCACATTTTTTTATAGTTTCTATGTCTTCTTCCGACATAGCAGTCCCTGTTCTCTCCCACCTTAGATAGCCGAGTTCCAGGGGTACTTTTTCAAGCTCAAGCCCAAAAGCATCCAGAACCTCTAAAGCTGCGGGAATTACTTCCCTGCCAATCCCATCACCTTCGATTACTGCCAGTTTCATGCTACTGCATCTATGGCTATAGCTATATGAATCTGGCGCAACTTTCTCATGTTTTTAATTGTATTTTAGATCCAGAGCATCTGTTCGGCAAGGATTTTTCCGCCAAGCCCTATAAGGATTAGCCCGCCGAGGATTTCAACCTCGTGTTCAAAGAAATGACCTATCCTGTATCCGAGAATTGCCCCGCAAAAAGACAAGACAAAAGTTACACAGCCTATGATAATTACGGGCTCAAAGATAGGTGTCCCAAGAAAAGCAAAGCTTATGCCCACTGCAAGGGCGTCTATGCTTGTTGCAACTGCTAAAAGGAAAAGTACGGAGTAGTTAAGAGAGTTTACCTTTCCGTCCGGGTCCCCGTAAAGAGCCTCATAGATCATTTTTCCCCCAATAAAACTCAGGAGACTAAATGCAATCCAGGGAGCATAGTCCGAAACAAAACCGCTTACTGTACTCCCCCCAACCCAGCCCAGAACAGGCATCAGAGCCTGAAAGCTTCCGAAAAATATAGCCAGTTTAAGGGCATCAATGACCTTAAAAGGCCGGACTGTAGTGCCGCTCGACATGGAAACTGCAAAAGCATCCATTGCAAGCCCGAGCCCTAAAAGGAGATTTGTTAGAAAAGACATCGAAAAGTTATTCCACCTCCGTTTTTTTACATGAGTTTCGTATAATAAGTGACCGGCCCTTAAAGTTTTTCTTGCTGCATTTACTGCTTCTGCAGTGAACTGTCTTCATTCCTGAGTCGGGTTACAAGCATTCTTATCGCTTCAGAAACCTGGTATTCCGATGCTCCCCAGTGAACAACAGCTCCTTCAAAACCGGAGATATTTACAAGCCCCGATTTCTCAGACCTGCAGCAGCGCGTAATAAAAGGTTTTGAAGGCACGACTATTTCGGATTTAAAAGGGCAGATATTTATGAAAGAATACTCAAGTTCGGGAAAAAGCATCTCAAAAAGAGTTTTTGAGATCTCACATCCTACAAGCAGGTGCCCGTCTTCGCTAAGAGTATCTGAGTCCAGGCATTTGCCTTCAAGCCCCGATGCACTGCATGGAAAAACAGTTCGTTCTCCTTCAAAACGCCTGAGGTCAATAACATTTTCAGTAAACCTGACCTGCAGGTCTCCGAAAATCCCGCTGGCTTCAAGCCTCCTTAAGACCTGGGAAAGCCAGGAAGGCTCAGGAGGGGCAAGATCAAGAATTTCTATTTCAAGAATGTCTGAGGGGTCAGGCTCATGAACAAATGTAACATGCCTGTCCACACCCGTAAAAATAACAGTGTTCACTTTACCTGTGCAGAGTTTTGCTGCGGTTTCAATCAGGAGAGAACGGTCTTTTATATTTAATTCTCTGCCATATTTGACAACCTCTTCTCCTGAAGCGATCGGCTCGAGGGCTTCAACCTTTCTAAGAAGCCCGTCCCCACTCTTTCTAACAAGGTAAACTGCATATTCACTGCCGGTCTCGGGATTCTCTCTTTCTTCGACCAGGTAGTCTGTAAGGAAATAAATAAGCTCCCCAGTGCCTGCAGGAAGTGCCTTTGTTACTCCCACATATTTGTACTCATATGGAAAGATCATAAATATCGGTTGTTTATGCTGTTAATGAGTTGATAGGGTCACTCTATTGGTCGTGTGGCATAGGTAAAATAATTGTTATTACTCTGAGATGTTAAACTGGTCCTTCTTTCTGCTGGCCCTGGACTTTCTTTCTATGGGCAACAAGCCCGCCGTCGGTCAAGATCTCAAGAAGGAAGTCAGGCAGCTTGTTCCCTTTGAAAGTGCCTTTTCCGGGAACTTTGACCTCACCTTTAAGCAGGTCAACTTCGATTTCTTCCCCTTCCTCGCATTCAATGTAAGCTTCTATCAGGGGGAGCCCCACGTTAATTGCATTTCTGAAAAAGATCCTTGCAAAAGACTTTGCCACAACACAGGCTATTCCAGCGTGCTTTAAAGCAAGAGGGGCCTGCTCTCTTGAGGACCCACACCCGAAATTGTCCCCTGCGACAATAATATCTCCGGGTTTTACTTTCTTTGAGAACTCAGGGTCAATACCTTCCATTGCATGAGCCGCAAAAACCTGCATATCCTTTGTCCTCAGGTACTTTCCCGGAATAATTACATCAGTATCTATATCGTTTCCAAATTTCCAGACCCGGCCTTTAATAGGAATTTCCATCACATATCACTGCGAAGTAGTTTTTTTAATAGTATATTTAGGTAGCGGGTATAAAAAGAAAAAATAGAGGAGAAATTAAAGAGTAGAAGAAAAAACAGATGTGAAATAGTACCTGACCCACATCTTACTGCTTTAGCTTTTACTTCTAAACCGAATTATACTATCTTCAGACCTTTACTTCTTCTCCTTTTAATACTGCTTCTTCACTTACCCTTACTTCTCTGGTCGTATTTCCATAGCTTACGACATAAGCACCTGCCGGGGCAGTATCAAACTGGGTTTCCCCTGGAATAGGACCTTCGGTAGAATAAGGCACTGTAAACTCATACTTGCCTTCAGAATCTGAAGTTGTAGACTGAGAATACTCAAAAGTCCTGCCCTGGCCTGTTAAAATAGTAGTTTTTATGTTAACGGCCTCGTTGGGGGAAGCTGTTCCTGTAATTTTTGCACCTTTGACAAATTCGAAAATCTTGACAAAGCCAGTATCTACTTCAGGAATATTGCTTTTATAAAGGAAATTATAGATCTGTTTATACGTGACTTCTCCGTGGGTCTTATAAGCCCAGGTCTCATAGACAAGACGGTACTGTTTCAAACCGTTTCCATCGAGAATATGTAGCCTCGATTCCATAGAGTTAAAGTAACGTGTGGAAGGAATGTACTGATAGCCGCTTCCTGTCCAGTAGGGCGCCATATATCCTTCGGTATCAAGAGTCCACTCAGGCATTGCACCAAAGATATCTACAGCCATCTTCTTATCGGAAACAATGTAACGAGCTCCCATTTTATCCGGATCAGGGTGAACAGCATCGAGCACTGCAGTTGCTTCTTCTTCGGACTGGGCAGTGAAAAAGGGCGCAGCACCAGGCATGTTTGTTTCGTTAATGCTTACCCTGCGCCCTCCAATACCAGCCTGGAAAGGATTGGCGTTTGGCATCCTGTGGCCAATTGTTTCTATATAGTGCCCATAGTCCCACCAGGACATTACACCATATGCAGTATCTGGATACTGGAAAAGCTCTCCGGTTTTGGGAGCTTCATAGATGGCATTATAATCCATCCCTGGGTCAGGGGTATTGGATTTGAGCCACAGACAAGCTTCTATCCATGTACCATCAGGATCGCTTGAACCAGTTGATTGCATCATTGCGGCTCCATATGCTGGATAGATAAGAGTAGCTGTGATGGCCAGGATAACAATAATCTGCTCTATTCTGACAAACTTCAAGAAACCCGGAAAATCTGCAGGTGATTTTACAGTGGTTTTAAACTTCTCATTGAGCTGGTTCCATTTTGCCTTTTCAAGCAGCAGGCCTCCCAGATAAGCACTGAGAATTGCTACATTTATAGAGTAATAATACGCAAAACGGTTCTGCCCGTAAATTGCAAAGAGCATAAAAATACTCCATATCAGAACCAGCAGTTCTTCAGGTTTTGCTTTCCTGAATACGCTCACGAGAAGAATAAGCATTCCAAGTAATGAGGCAAAAAAACCTGAGGCTGTAAAGTTACTGTAGGCTCTCGATAGAGTGAAACTACCACCATAATAAAACATAGAGCTAACTTCACCGATTGTAGAGGGTCCACCTGTATGAACTCGAAACACGGTAGCTGGAGTGCTTAAGAGAAGGGAATAAATGGATGGTGATACAATTTTTGTTGCAAGCAGTCCCAGAACTCCGATTGCGAGTATTGCCAGAGGATAGTAGTAAGCTTTCAGCTTTCTATTATTAAATTCTCTTTCTAAAAAGCTCAAAGCGGCAAAGCCTACCATTAAGCCAAGAGAAGTTGCAACATGAAAAATTGAATAATAGTACTTTGAGAAACCCATCTCAGGGTGGACAAATGGGAGTATAAGTATTGTACTTACCAGAAATGTGCTTATACCAGTAAACCCAAGGTAATCACTTGACTCGCCACGGAAATTATCAAGGACATACTGGAATATGGCATAAATCATAATGGCCAGTAAGAAAAGAGGAGCTCCAGGCCACGAAAGCTGATATGCCGAATACATGACACCAGCAATAACGGAATAAATCAGCGGCTCTTTAATGACAGATAGATTTTTATTAAATACATCTTCAAAATGAAGTTCTTTTTTCTTTGCAGTAATTATTGCCAGCATGAAAAACATCATGAAGAAAGTGCTGAACAAAGATTCAGCCACATGATGGTCTGTAATACCGATCAATGAACGTTGTAAAAACTGCCCGGGTGCAAAAGCGATTAAAATTGCAGCAATTATACCTGTTTTACGGCCTCCGAGATATTTGCCGATGTAATAAACAGGGATAACTGTAAAGGCTCCTAAAACTGCAGGGAAGTAAGCTCCTATGGTATCAATCAGGTTCTGGCTTGGATTACCCAGTCCCAGAACAAGAGATGTTATGGCCATCATCTGGTCATAAAGAGGACCAAAATGGATATAGCTACCGTAAGGATAGCAGGTCATGGGGTTGAAAAACATCCTGTTAGGGTAGTTTTCAAGGAGGACATTTAAGGTCCGCATATGGTACCAGGCGTCATTACTCATGAACCTTACAAACCCATTGGATAAAAACACAGAATCATGAGGACGTGTTCTGATCCAGAAGGCCATAAAACCAATTATCGCAATTGCCAGAGTGTAAGGCAAGCTGGATTTTATTTTAGACTTAAACTTTGATACAGGATGATTATCAGAATTCATAGTCGTTCCCTTTGAGAAGTAAATTTTTGCAATCTATATGATTTATGTTAAAATAAAGGAAAACAGATTATATTAATCAATATGATGTTTATAATTATATCCCAGTTTTGGTCTTATTACATAACTTTTTTATCCCCACTGAGAGGGCAGCTTTCAGGATAGAAAAGATAGTTTTCAAGAAGAATATTTAAAGTCCGCATGTAGTACCAGGGACTATTGCCCTAAACCTTAGAAACCCACTGGCTAAAAATACATAATCAAAGAGACGTATTCTAATCCATTGGGCTGCAAAACCAGTTATCGTAGCAGCCAGAATATAAGACAAGCTGGACTTTATTTTAGATTTAAACGTTGTTTCAGGATGAGCCTGATAAATCATAATAATCCCTTTCAGGAGTTTTTGTAATAGGTACAAAATTACTAGATATAATTTGTATGGGAAATTAAGCAGATTTTTTTCTAACCGGCTTTCTCAAAGGCAATAATGCATTTTCTAAAAGATCTTCAATATACACAATTGCATCTGGAGAAAAACGAAACATTCAATATATTTTTTTATAGTATTTTAAATTAGCGGATATGTTTAAGACATAAGAGCAGGTTGTCTCAAAACACCTGGACAAGAGGCTGGCTTGAAGATCAGCGTAAAGCTGGAGAAAAATCTCTTGAAATCAAAGTTCGTGGCGACTATCATCAGGTTTATCGCTCTACGAGTAGATATGACAAAAATATCAAGAAGGGTCGCAAAGTTTCAGTTTACCTCGCAGACTTGACAAAGAGTATGGCTTTATACCCAAAGGTGAGAGACCTAAAATTAATATGATACCTGTGCCTCGTTCTATCAGCAACTTGTCAGGAGCGGAAAAAAGATCCTTAACTCCATATCTCTTTCAATCGATCTGAGAAACACGTTGCAATAATTGCCACAAAAAGAACTGATTGAATCCCTTTCTATTCTCTGCAGAGAGCTTCTATGACTCTTTTGCCAGTCGCGCTACTGTAGCTCTGTGCAGAGCAATTTTCATCAAATGAAAGCTTGGTAGTAATCGCCTTTTTCTATGACTTTTACTGGAAGAGAGAAAAGTTCTGAAAGATTAGCATCTGTAAGAGTTTCCTCCTTTTTCCCGTCTTTAAGGATTTTCCCATCTTTTATAAGGATTACACGCTTTATTTCAGGAATAATATCTTCAAGGGCATGTGTGACAAGAATGACACTTTTTCCTGAACCTGCAATTTTCCTGACGCTTTCACGGAAGCTATGAAGGGCTCTCAGGTCAAGGCTGGTTGTGGGTTCATCTAAAATAAGGGCTTCCGGGTCATGAACAAGGGCTCTCCCTATAAGTACTCTCCTGGATTCTCCTGTTGAAAGCTCGCACATCAACCTGTCTGCCAGGTGGGATATCTCGAGAAATTCAAGCACTTCCCTTGCTTTTGTCTCCATTTCAGGGGTGACTTCATGGTTATAGTAAATGCCTATGCTGCTGAAAAACCCTGAGAGAATTACATCAAAGACCTTTACCTGACGGAAATAAGTCTGCTGAAGATCTCCGGAGACGATTCCTAGTAATCTTCGGAGCTCAAAAACGTGCCAAGTCTCTTTTCCCATAATATTCAAGACAAGCCCGTTTACTGATGCAAGAGGATGATATTCCTTTGTAAATGTCTTGATCAGGGAAGACTTCCCAGAGCCGTTAGGCCCTATGATTGCAATATGCTCTCCCTGCTCTATTGAGAGAGAGATGGAATCAAGGATCTTTCTTCCACCCAGGATAACGTTTACGTTTTTTAATTCAAGCAGGAAGGAAGACTCATTCCTCTCTGGAGGGGTTGTTGTTTGCTGGGTCATTTTATCATCAATTCAGAAGTTAACTGAGGTTTTGTCACTTTCTATCAAATTCCTTATTTTTCAATAATAGGTCGTGTCCCTGAATTAGAGATCAACTCTGGAAAAGCGAGCACATCCCATATATTCGATGAATATATTAAGAGATTCTTATGTTTTCGATTTTCAATGATTCAGACCCACGACCTAAAATCTGTGCAATATGTTTTCTATTATATGTTTTCTATTAAGGAATAGTTGAAATATGACTTCAAGTTTTCACTTTGCTAATGGCTCTATAATTGCACTTCCCAATATCATTAATGACAATATGGGGTATAAGTGTTTGAAATTAAATTTTCACCATTCCTAAGAGATATGCGTCAAACAAAACAGAATATTCTGAGGACTTTAGTCTGGGGATTATATGATGCCCTTCATTGACCTATCTATCAGTTTTCAAAATGAGAAAAATAACGAGTCGTACTTGCCAGAGGAGTCTAGATGCCGGTAATATCCATAATAGGGTGCAGGATCTTCGAAGACGAGATAATGCACCTCCTTGAAAATGATCCTGAGATTAAAGAAGTGCTTGTAGTAGAAAACAAAGACTGCGAAGGTATTGTGAGAAAAATGACAGAAGCAGGACTCGAATACAGCGTCCTTTCCCCTGAGGAGATAGCAAAAAAACCTGCAGGGGAAAATAAAGGCCTGACCCTGATAGTTTATATGCTTGAGCTTGCCCTTCATGCAATTCCTGAAAACCTTAAAAAAACTGTTTATTCAAAAGTTGAACTTATGGCTCCCTGCTCGGATGGAGTCCTGCTCTTTTACGGGCTTTGCGGAAACGTGCTCGGAGAAATTGAAGAAGACTTCAAAACCATGGACTGCAGGGTCTGCGTCCTGAAAGAAGAAAACGGAGAAATCGTTGACGACTGCATAGGTGCCGTATTAGGGGGAAGGGAGCAGTACCTGGAAGCCCTGAAAAGTTTCAGAGGGGTTGGCACCTTTTTCCTGACGCCCATGTGGGCTGTAAACTGGAGGGAGATGGTCAGAACCGCAGGCCTGAGCCGGGACCCGGACGATATAACTATGTCGAAGTTTATCTTTGATTATGCGGGCTACAAAAGAGTTGCAAAGATAAACACGGGACTTGCTTATGAAAAAGATTTTGATGCCTGTGTAAAAGAATTCTCCACACTCTTTGAGTTTGAAATCACAGAACTCGAAGGGACTTTACAACTTGTAGAAAATTGTTACGCAAAAACAAAAGCCTCAGTACTGGACACCTGCACTCACACCTGAACTTAAAAATCAGAAATAGAAGATTTATTTTCAGACTTCCTATCAGCCCTTTAGTTTTTTTAAGATCATTTTCATTCATTTATTTTGATATTTGTTCGCTTATTTGTTCGGTTAGTTCACAGCTGGCTAACCACCAGCAGCATCCACTGGCCTCGAAGGAAAAAAGCAATGAGAGCAAGATCTGGGAGATTCGTCAACATCAGTTTCCTTTGTCAATTAATACATATTAATATTCACAGGCAAATTTAAAATAAACACAAAATTTAGCGGCAAAAGACCCAGGGGATCAGGAGTTGGGAAACCATTTAATAATCATTGCCGGAGAAGAGGAAGGTCCTGCATCATACAATATGGACGGATCTGGAACGTCATCCATGAAGAGGCGCATACCCTTGCGGCTCTTTTTCACTCCGGAAAACTTAAAGCAAAAGAAGATACATAGGTCTTTATTGGTGTCCATATTTCGGGAACTGGGGCGCAGACAGAAACTGTTCTTTGAACATAATTACAAATATGGATGGGCTTGCCCATCTCAGCATTGACGGGGAACTGGAAGAAAAGGCTGAAAGCCCTTGAAAACCAGGGCATTAAAGTCTTCACTGGAAAAGGCTGAAAGTGGCAAAAAACAGACTGAGAGGGACAGGCTGGAGTATTACGAAAATGTCAGAGATCAGAAAGCATTATTTCCTCCACGAGTACTGTATAATTGCCGAAGAGAGGGCTAAAAGGCCCTCGGATTTTACAGAGGCAGCCGGAGGCCCCGAAAAAAACAGTTCTGAGAAATGCGTTTTTTGCGGAGGGAATGAGGAAAAAACGCCGCCTGCAAATGCAGTTTACAGGAATGGAGAGACCTTTTCCGACAGCCTGGAAAAAAGAATAAAAGACTGGGATTTCCGCTGTTTTCCAAATCTTTATCCTGCACTTTCTCCTGCTTCACCCATCCCAGAATCCTGTGAAAAAGACCCCAAAGTTATTCCGGGATTCGGCTTTCATGAAGTTATAGTTGAGTCCCCTGTGCACGGGAAAAAACTGGAGGATTTTTCCGATGCCGAAATATCAGGACTTATGAAGGTCTACAGGGACAGAGTATGCCATTACGCGGCTCATGAGAATATCTCTTACGTTTCCCTGTTCAAAAACTCCGGAAAAGCCGCAGGCGCTTCCCAGGTTCATCCCCACAGCCAGCTCATAGCACTTCCAGTTTGCCCCCAGGTTATTGAAAGGGAGCTGACAGCCATAAGAGATTCACAAAAATGCCCTTACTGCACTCTCCTTAAAAAAGAAAAAACCTCGCCGCGCCTAATCCTTGAAAATAGTGATTTCATAGCTTTTGCTCCATATTATTCAAGTGTGCCTTTTGAGGTCTGGATTCTTCCGGAAAAACACATAAGTTTTCTTGGAGAACTTAATCCAGTACTCCTTTTTGCTCTGGGGAAAATATTAAGAGACCTGCTCAAAAGTTACACAAAAGTACTTGGAGACCTGCCCTATAACCATATCTTCTATCAGCTTTTTGAAACTCCAGAGTACCACCTGAACCTCAGGTTAATGCCCCGGCTTTCTACAGCTGCGGGGTTTGAACTTAACACGGGCATTTACATTAATACTGTTTCTCCGGAAAAGGCCGCCGCATACCTCAGAGGGGACATGCCCCCGGATAAATGAACTGCTCAGTATAAATCATAGAGGGAGATTATTATTCTCAGAATTATTTTCCAGCAGAAACATGTGGAAAAAACCAGAGATACGTTTATCTACAATAAATAAGGAATAAATAAAGGGAAGTATAGAGATTGTGTATTAAATATTGAAAACTGCCCTATAACTGACTCTCTGCAGATATCTGCAAAAAAATAACATTTTTTCTGCTATTGTTTTTTGAGAATTATTCAAAAATTTTCATTAATTGTCTTGGTTGAAGCTTTGGGAATGAAAATAGAAAGTATTTCAATGAAGGTAAAAGGTAGAAAAATTCGGGAATTTCGAAAATACATTTTTGAGTGACCCGGGTGTATTTAAGAAAAACGATAGCAGAAGATTTTGTGAAAAATTGAAGGACATCTGCAGAAAGCCGGCTATAAATGGGAGTGTATGTTGATAAGGCCTGTTCTAAAAAGAGTACGTTAAGGATTATAAGAAGAATACGTACAGAATAATTAAGGAATGGTTGAAATATGACTTCAAGTTTTCACTTTGGGAATGGTTCTATAATTGCACTTCACAACATCATTTATGTCAATGCAGGGTATAAGTCTTTGAAATAAAATTTGCACCATTCCTGAGGAAAGGCCCAAACCTTAGTTTACCAATCTGGAAATTATCTTATCAAGTAAACTGAAGGGTTTGAACAGCAGAGGCTGGGGGAAGGACTGTAACTTTAGCAATTGTAGTATCTTTCAGTTTGACAATAAAGGAACAAGTGAGTCTATGAGAAAGATTCGAATAGGAATGTTTAGTTGGGAAAGTTTGTATTCAATACGCGTTGGAGGGATTTCGCCTCATGTATCCGAACTCTCTGAGGCTATTGCAGCTGAGGGGCATGAGCTTCATCTTTTTACCCGTGAATATGAAAACAGCGATGAAGTGATCAATGGAGTTCACTACCACAGGACTGCATTCGACCGGACCGGAGGAATAGTGGAACAGATGAACAGGATGTGCGACGCTATGTATTGCCGGTTCCTGGATGTCCGGGAGAGGGTGGGAGAGTTTGATATCCTCCACGGGCACGACTGGCACCCTGTAAACGTTCTCTGCAGAATAAAAGCCCAGTTCGGGCTGCCTTTTGTGCTGACCTTCCACAGTACAGAATGGGGGCGCAACGGAAACCTGCACAGAGACTGGTGGGAGGCAAAAGAAATTTCGCACAGGGAATGGCTTGGAGGCTATGAAGCTTCTGATGTAATTGTAACTTCCACAGTTTTAAAAGAGGAAATCCAGCACATATATAAAATTCCCGATTACAAGCTATGGGAGATTCCCAATGGAATAAATGTGGGGAAAATAAAAAGGGACGTTGATCCCGGAACAATAAAAAAGCAATACGGAATTCATCCCTGCCTTCCTGTAGTGCTTTTTACAGGAAGGATGTCATATCAGAAAGGGCCTGACCTGCTGGTTGAAGCTGCAGCAAAAGTCTTGAGGAAAAGAGATGCCCAATTTGTGCTCATAGGAGAAGGAGAGATGCGAGCTCAATGTGAAAACCAGGCTTACAGGCTTGGGATTGGAAATTCCTGCAATTTCCTTGGTTATGCCCCGGACAATACTGTTATAGACTGGTTCAATGCCTGTGACCTTGTTTGCGTCCCGAGCCGAAACGAACCTTTCGGAATAGTCGTGCTTGAGGCATGGGATGCAAAGAAACCCGTAGTTGCAAGCGATGCAGTCTCCCTTGTTGAGAACTTCAAGACAGGAATCATTGTTAATAAAGAGCCCTCTTCTATTGCCTGGGGCCTCAATTATGTACTTGAGGGGCTTGGCCGCAACAGGATGGGAGAGAAAGGATACGACCTCCTGAAAAAAAGACATAATTGGGAGACCATAGCTAAAAAGACCCTTGAAGTATATGAGAAGGTTACGGAAAAAAAATGAATGGCTAAAAATAATCGTATTTTCTTGTTTGGCTGCGGTAATTTCAAAGATTTTCGTAACTATTCAGCCTATTTATTATTCTATATGATTTTTTAGCTCCCTCAATCGTTGTTCGGAACTACAACAGCAAAACGGGACTACTGAATGAAGAATAAGGTATTTCTATAGAAATAGGTATTTCTATAGAAATGTTTCTAATAGTTAAGATCCGTAAGTGTGGGCCTGTTTAAATATAAATTATTATGCGACATTATTATGTTATATTATTATATATTTCATCAGTATTATGTAAACTTATATTGAAACGCATATGAAATTCTTCGAATAACAGGCACAAAAAATGAAAGTACCTGGAAGCACTTTCATGCTAAATAATTAGCTGTAAAAAGTTTATTAATACACAAGCCCACATGATTTCACTAACATGATTTCACTAACATGATTTCACTAACATGATCTCACTATTAATGAGATTGATTTCATATCGCTGTACCTAAAAATTAACGGAAAAACTCGATAATAGATCATCATATATGGCTGAAACCCCTGAAACGGTTGCGCTGGGACAATTCTGCTTTCTATTTACCTCAAAATACAGCAGGGCAGACCGCACCCACCATCCGGAGAGATTACTATGCTTGAAGATGAGTATCAACTTGATTTTTTCAACAACAACGGTTTCGTCCGGAAGCAGTGCCAGAACTGCGGCAAATTCTTCTGGACACGTGACCCTGAAAGAAATACATGTGGAGATGCACCCTGTGATCCTTATTCCTTCATAGGGAGCCCTGTGTTTTCCAGGGAATTTAATATCTCAGAGATGCGCGAGTATTACCTTTCCTTCTTTGAAGCAAGAGAGCATACAAGGATTAACAGGTATCCTGTGGTCGCTCGCTGGAGAGACGATATCTACCTTACCATAGCCTCAATTGCAGACTTCCAGCCCTTTGTAACTTCAGGGCAGGTAGCTCCACCTGCAAACCCCCTGACAATTTCCCAGCCCTGCATCAGGTTAAATGACCTTGACTCCGTGGGCAGAAGCGGGCGCCACCTGACAAACTTTGAAATGATGGCTCATCACGCTTTCAACAAAAAGGACAATGAAATTTACTGGAAGGAACACACCCTGGAACTCTGTGATGAGCTGTTAAACTCTCTTAAAGTAAACCCCCTTGCCGTAACTTATAAAGAAGAGCCCTGGGCAGGTGGAGGCAATGCTGGGCCCTGCGTAGAGGTCATTGTGCACGGGCTTGAACTTGCAACCCTTGTCTTCATGAGCTTGAAGACAGACAAAAAAGGAGATATCCAGATTAAAGGTGAGACCTACTCAAAGATGGACAACTATATCGTGGACACAGGATACGGTCTTGAGCGTTTTGTCTGGGCTTCCAGGGGTTCTCCTACAATTTATGATGCCCTTTTCCCGGGAATAGTAAACGAACTCATGGGGCTTGCAGGGCTTGAACACAAACTGGACAACTCCGAATATGCAAACATTCTTGCGCAAAACGCCCGTCTTGCAGGGTTTATGGATGTCAGTGAAAAGGCAAACCTGATGGAACTCAGGAAAAATGTTGCTTCCAGCATAGGAATGACAGTGGACAAACTCTCGGCTATTATGGAGCCCGTAGAAAAGGTCTATGCAATCACTGACCACACCCGTTGCCTGACCTTTATGCTCGGGGACGGAATCATTCCTTCCAATGTCAAAGCAGGATACCTGGCACGCCTCGTCCTGAGAAGGACGCTGAACATGATGAAAGACCTTGGTATCAGGACCCCGATCTCAGAAATTATGGACATGCACATAAAGAACATGCCCGAGTACCCTGAGTTCAGGAAAAACTTCTCTGTCATTCAGGATATCCTGGAATCCGAAGAGGAAAAGTTCAACGCTACAATGGAAAGAGGGCGCAGGATCATTCAGAAATCTGCATCCCATTTCAAGAAGACAGGAGGAAATATTCCTCTTTCCCAGTTAACCGAACTCTATGACTCACATGGAATTCCTCCCGAAATGGCAAAAAATGTTGCAGCCGAAATAGGAGTGGGTGTAGAGTTCCCTGACAATTTCTATTCTATCATTGGCGAGCTGCACAACAAGGCTGAAGAAAAGGAAGAAGAGCTAATTCCTTTTGCAGAAAGGCTTAAGCATCTACCAAAGACCAAGCGCCGTTTCTATGATGAGCCCACACGTCTGGAATTCGAGGCGGTTGTCCTCGATGTGTTTGACAACAATGTCGTTCTGGACAACACCTTCTTCTATGCGGAAGGTGGAGGGCAGCCTGCGGATATCGGAACTATCATTGCTGAAGACAATATGTACAAAGTCATGGATGTTCAGGTCTATGACGGTGTAATAGTACATACAATTGACAATCCAGGCAGAGAGCTTGGGATTTCCAAAGGCGAGATGATCACCGGTAAGGTAGATGAAAGGCGCAGGATGGCTCTTGCAAGGCACCACACTGCAACCCATATCGTAAATGACGCTGCCAGAAAAATTCTCGGAAAACATATCTGGCAGGCTGGTGCCCAAAAATTCGAGAACCATTCAAGGCTTGACCTGTCCCATTACAAACACATCTCCACACAGGAAATAAGGCAGATCGAGCTTCTGGCTAACCGCATTGTTATGGAAAACAAGCGTGTGAGTACGGAGTGGTTGCCAAGGACTGAAGCCGAGCAGGTATACGGCTTTGGGCTTTACCAGGGTGGAGTACCTCCAGGAGAAAAGATAAGGATTGTAAAGGTAGGAGACGATGTTGAAGCCTGCGCTGGAACTCACTGTATTAGCACAGGAATCGTCGGGCCTATCAAAATCCTGAGGACCGAGAGGATTCAGGACGGCGTGGAGAGGGTCGAATTTGCAGCCGGAAATGCAGCTGTTCTTGCCATGCAAAATATCGAATCTCTACTCGTTGATTCCGCAAAGACCCTGAGCGTGCCTCCTGAACACCTCCCATTAAGTGTGGAGCGTTTCTTTGGGGAATGGAAAGACCTGAAGAAGGAAAATGAAAGGCTCAAAGAAGAACTTGCCCGTTCCAGAGTCTACAGGATGCTTGGGGATGCTATTGAGATTGCAGGCCTCAGGGTTGTCTCCGAACAAATTTCAGGAGCTGATTCCCTCGAACTCCAGAAGATAGCTACAGAACTCCTCAAAAATGAAAACGTGGTTGCACTTCTTGCAAGCGACTTTGAAGGGGTAAAGCTTGTAGCAGCGGCCGGAGAAAAATCCATAACGTGTGGAATCAATGCCGGAAACCTCGTACGTGAGATGTCAAAGATCGTAGGCGGAGGCGGAGGAGGAAAGCCTGCCCTTGCAATGGGCGGGGGAACTGACCCCAGAAGGATTCAGGAAGCTCTTGCAAAAGGGCTTGAACTCGTGAAAGATGCCTTCAAAGAAGCTTGAAAGTCTGGCTGACTATCAATCCGATCAACCAGCTAGCATATCTATCAAAGAAAGCCAATTAATGAGCTTCAATTAAATTATATTGAGTCTAAAAATCAAAAAAGAGAAGCTGGGTTTAAATCCCGCTTCGTTTCCTTTTTTTCAGTCCTTAAAAAGCACTTCGCAAAGGATCGCAGTTCCTCCTTTCACAAAAAGGTGTACGGTCTTTTTTCCTTTAAGCCTTTTTTCCACTTCATTTCGGACTTCCCAGTACTCTTCAGGTTTTACGCCTGCCCTGAGTACGACACTTCCAACGTTCATGCCCTTCAGGAATTTATTGATCTTGCGGGGTTCAAAGGGACAGACCTTCAGAACGAGGTAGTGATTTTTGATCATTGCCTGCTTTATCATGGCTTCCGAGGTCAGTAAAAGCCTCTTTTTGTCAACCCTGAATAACTCGAAAGCTCCCATAAAAGGTCCTGCCATCTGCATCATGGTTCTAACAAGTTCAGGAATCAGCTCTGCTGCAAGAACAGAAGGCTCGGGTTCATAGGCAAAGAGTTTCATCTTTTCCGTCTCCCTTATCTGAGGGAGGAATCCATACTTTGGAACCAGCCCTTCTCCTGCAGGAAGAGCTACGGCTAGCCGATCATTCTGTTTTAGTCCTCCAAAGTAAAGGGTCAGGCGGTTGAGCTGTCCGTCCAGGGAAATGTACTCTTTTTCGCAGTCAAAAGTAATCCTTTCCAGCGGCATCTGGGGTGGGGCTTCGAAGGCAAAATTTTTCGTCTTTTCCCCATAAGCTGAAAGCACATTTGGGATTGCGGGTAGAAGACAGGAGACCAGTCTTTCTTTTTCTTCGGCAGGGCGGTAGGGATCAGAAAATACCACATCAACTGCCGGGATCTGCTCTATAATTTTCGGGTCAAGGGCGTCCCCGCAGATGAATTTCACGTTGTCAAGCCCGTACATCGCACAGTTCTTTTTTGCATATTCTATTTTCTTAGGGTCGATTTCCACTGCGTATACGGACTCGCACTGCTGCGCAAAAAAGATTGTTTGTCCTCCTATTCCGCAGCTGATATCAGCAAGAGTCCTGCATTTCAGGCGCTCTGCCCTGTAGCGGGCGATAGGCTCAGGTGTTGCAAAGCGCACACTTTCTTGATCCCCATGCAGGGGCTTTTCAAATTGCTTTTTCCGTGCCACGTCGATCAGATGAGTACTAGGAGGTTTATGTGATTTAAAGGCAACTGAAAAAGAAGAGTTACTGAACTTCCCGAGTCCAGGCTTTTTTTAACAGGCTTATTGGGAAACTCTTATTGAAGGAATTAACACTGGTGTGGAATTGCTTAACGATCCTGCAGAGCCAAAAAAACTAAATCAGATTTTTAGATTAATCAGAAAAGAAAATGTAATGGAGGGAGATTTGAATTATTCTCCCTTTACTATCCTTGCAATGTCGTTTCCAAGATCTGAGGTTGTGTTCTTGCCACCCATATCGAAGGTTTTTACTTTGCCGTCCAGGATATTTTTCTGGATTGCATTGACTATGGCGTCGGCAGCTTCTTTTTCTCCGAGCTGTTCTATGAGCATTGCACCTGCCCAGATTGTGGCAATAGGGTTGACTTTATTCTGGCCCTTATATTTCGGGGCTGAACCGTGGATGGGCTCGAACATGCTTGTGCCTTTTGGGTTGATGTTTCCGCCGGGAGCAAGGCCGAGGCCGCCCTGGATCATGGCTCCAAGGTCGGTGATGATATCTCCGAACATGTTCGGGGTTACGACCACATCAAACCATTCAGGGTTTTTCACAAACCACATTGTAATGGCGTCAACGAAGCTGAAGTCTGTAGTAACGCCGGGGTGCTTTTCAGCAACCGCATTGAATTCTTCTCTCCAGAAGCCGTAGATGTCGGAAAGGACATTTGCCTTATCAACAGATGAGACGTGTTTTTTCCGGTTTTCGGAAAGGTCAAAAGCGTATTCGATGACCCTTTTTGTGCCCTCTTTGGAGATAAGACCGATCTGGTACCCGATTTCCTCGCTGTCGGTATCGATATCAAGGCCGAATTTTGCGGAGTAGAGGGCCCTTTTGACTTCAAGGAGGGCTTTGCTCTCTCCTTTTTTTGCCCTGCCGCCGATGCCTATGTAGAAGTCCTCGGTGTTTTCCCTTACAACGACAAAGTCGATATCTTTTGAGGTCTTGTCTTTTAGCGGGGTCCAGACGCCCTCAAGGAGTTTTATCGGGCGCAGGTTGATGTACTCATCAAAGTAAAAGCGCGCAGTTAATAAGATTCCCTTTTCAAGGACACCAGTGGCAATTCTTGGGTCTCCAATGGATCCGAGGTAAATGGCAGAGTAGCCGGATAATTCCTTTAAGGTGTCTTCTGAGATCAGCTCGCCTGTTTCCAGGTAGTGGTCTGCTCCTTGCGGGTATTCAATCCATTCTACATCAAAACCGAATCTTTCGCCTGCGGCATCAATTACTTTTCTGCCTTCGGTGATTATTTCTGGGCCTATCCCGTCGCCGGGGAGGACTGGAACTTTATACTGCGTCATGTTTGCACTCCTTTTTAATTTTCAGGCAAAATTGCCTTTTTATTGCGAGATGTCAAGCGTGGGCGTGGCCGGTCTTTTGACAGTTTTCCTGCTTCTCAACGCTCAGAGACCAGTTTTCGGGCATAATCTATAAGCCCTCCCTCATCCACGATCTCGCGGACGAAATCCGGAAGGGGGATTGCCTGATAGGTCTCTCCTTTTGTTTTGTTTTGTATGACCCCTGTTGAAAGCTCTACTTCAAGCTCGTCTCCGTCATCTATTCTGTCCGTTTCCGGGCATTCAAGGACCGGAATTCCGATATTGATTGCGTTCCTGAAAAAGATCCTTGCAAAAGACTTTGCGATCACACAGGATACCTTTGACCCTTTAAGGGCAAGAGGTGCATGTTCACGCGAGGATCCGCAGCCGAAATTACTTCCTGCAACCACGATGTCATTTTCGTGAACATTTTTTGCGAAGTCAGGGCGTACACCTTCAAATGTATACTTAGCAAGCTCTCCAGGGGTATTGAAAATCAGGTACCTTCCGGGTATTACTGCGTCCGTATCCACGTCATCTCCGAATTTCCAGGCTCTTCCTTTCATGAAATCACCAGTTATTTGCTTTATTAAATGCTGTTGATAAATGTTCACAGCCTGTAACTCAGCTAAACTTACAGGGTTGAAGTATAACAGGTAATGTTTAAATTATTTTCTGATAGGATATAAAATAGGTTGACAAATCCCTCATCTCAGGTCTTTTTTCAGGAAAACTTTAAAAAACAATATTCCAGGATGTCTCAAAACTCAAACAATTTCTACAATTGGATAATGAGATACGTTAAATTTAAAAATCATGATAGTATAGTTCAGCATGAAGTCTCTTACAATTTTAACGCAGATGATCAAAAATCCTTACTGCATCCAGAATGCATAATGAATTATGCACACACATATGGAGGTGCCAATATCAGGTGCATTTCCTGTGGGAATACTGTGCACAATGGGATAGATCCTACATTCGGCAGGTCGACATTAAAATCAGAACATTTTTCTTGATGTCGTTTTATGCTATCCCCTAGCTAGAAATGAGATTGAAAGTTGCTTAACATGTGGCTCAACTATCACCACATATATAAATACTGGATCATTTTCTCATAAATTTTTGAAGTGTGTAATTCTGAAACATAATTTTCAGGAGAAAAATCCTTAATGAATCGTAACTATTCAGCCTATTAAAACAGGTCTGCTGATATTGATTCTAATGAAAATGAGGAAACCGAGAATTAACTTATGAACAATGAGAAAACACAGTCAAACACCAGCAGTCAAAGAAAATCAATTTAGAAAAATTTGTCTATGGGATATTAGTAAAGATGGCTATTGAGGTTGTTTTATATAGGCTGAATAGTTACAATGTATCTAAAGTTTTTTCTACATATGTTATAAGGTCTCATCAAAAATCTTCAGCTCTCCAGCAAGACAACTTTACTCTCGCTTCTATTTTTACATGTTCGTGTTAGAAATGGCATAATTTTAATATTACTTTATTAATATGATCTATTATATTTCAATTATACTAACTTAAAATAATATTGGTTCTGACCTATATTCAGTTCTCTTATTGTAATGCAGGTCCCTATCATCATTAATTTGTAAATTTTAAAAATCTGAATTCAACTCACAAAAACCCTTAAATTATGATTGCCATGATAAATGCACCAAGACTTATTGCATGGGAACTAACTGCGGGCTGCAACCTGAACTGTGTGCACTGCAGAGGGGCTTCCACCTCCCTGGTTCCCGAAGGTGAGCTTACAACCGAAGAAGCAAAGCACTTCATTGACGAAGTTGTAGAGTTCGGAAAACCCATCCTCATCCTGAGCGGAGGCGAACCTCTAACCAGGCCTGACGTTTTTGAAATTGCACGCTACGGCACTGACTCCGGGCTTCGCGTAGTGCTTGCAACAAACGGGACCCTCCTGACTCCTGAGCTTGTGAAAAAATTAAGAGATGCTGGGGTGCAGAGGTTGAGCATCAGCCTTGACGGAGCGACTGCAAAAACCCATGATGAGTTCCGCGGCATGCCTGGAGCTTTTGACAGGACTCTTGAAGGTATCGAAGTCCTCCAGAAAGCGGATTTCCCTTTTCAGATCAACACAACGATTTCAAGGCGCAACCTTGAAGAGATCCCAGGGACCTTTGAGCTTGCAAAAGAACTCGGAGCGGTGGCATACCATGTATTTTTCCTTGTGCCAACAGGCAGGGGAGAAGAGTCTGATGAGGTTTCCCCGGCAGACTACGAGCGCGTCCTGAACTGGTTCTATGAGATGCAGAAAGAATCAAAAATTCAACTAAAAGCGACCTGCGCTCCTCATTATTTCAGAATCATGCGCCAGCGGGCAAAAAAAGAAGGGATCGAGATATCCGTAAAAACCCACGGCTACGAAGCCATGACAAAGGGCTGCCTTGGAGGAACAGGGTTCTGTTTCGTATCAAGCATCGGACAGGTCTATCCCTGCGGCTACCTTCCCGTGCTTGCAGGAAACATAAGGGAAGAGCCTTTCAAAGAGGTCTGGGAAAACTCCGAGGTATTCAGGAAATTGAGAAACCCAGAAGAGCTTAAAGGAAAGTGCGGGATATGTGAATACAAAAAAGTCTGTGCAGGCTGCAGGGCAAGAGCCTATGCTGCTACAGGCGACTATCTCGAAGAAGAGCCTTACTGCATATACAGGCCCGGAAAAAAGTGATCGTGATAGAGATGATTGAAATTGAAGATTACAAAAATCGGCTCCAGAAAGAGGATGTGGATTTTACCTGTGAAATGGAGCCCGATGACGGAGAAGTTACGGAAATCGAACTTGACGAGACCGACAAGAGGATACTCAACCTGATCCAGCAGGAAGTCCCCCTCGAAGTCGAACCTTTTGCCAGGTTAGGGGAGATTCTCGAACTTCCTGAAACTGAGGTTATTGAAAGGCTGCGAGAACTCAAGAGGAAAGGAGCGGTAAGAAGGATAGGCCCTATCCTCAGCACAAGAAACATGGGCGGCGTAAGCACTCTTGTAGCCCTGAAAGTTCCCGAATCCCGCATAGAGGAAATTGCTAATTTTATTAATGAGTATCCAGAAGTCTCCCATAATTATCTTAGAAGTGCTGCGAAATATAACCTCTGGTTTACGCTTTCTGCTCAAAATAAAAGCAGACTTGAGAAAATTATAGGTGAAATTCGGGAAAAAACCGGCTGCCTCCTGCTTGATCTCCCTGCAAAACGCCTGTTTAAGATCCAGGTGAAGTTTGATATCAGGTGAAAAAAATGGATAAAACGGATGTAAAACTGCTCAGGCTCGTTCAGGATGGAATTCCTATCAGTCACTCCCCTTTCAAAGAGTTTGCTGCCGAGCTTGGGATCAGCGAGCAGGAATTTGTTGACAGGCTTAAAAGCCTTCGGAAAGCCGGAAAAATACGGCGATTTGCAGCTTCTATCGGGCACAGGGCCATAGGAATAACAGCCAATGCAATGTGCGTCTGGAATGTCCCTGATGAGCAGATAGAAAGAGCAGGGAAGATTATGGCTGAATTTCCCGAAGTTACTCACTGCTATGAGCGCCCACGTTATCCTGACTGGCAGTACAACCTGTTTACAATGGTCCATTCATATACCCCCGAAGACTGCGAAAAAGTAGCTGAGAGAATTTCGAAAGCTACCGGAATTAAGGACTACACCCTTTTCTTCAGTGAAAAGGAGTTCAAAAAAACCGGAGTCAGGCTTTAAAGGATCCTGGTCAATTCATCTTGTTTCGAGGTCCCTGAAAATGGCTGAAACAAACAATTTTCTCCCACTAATGCTTGACCTTTCAGGAAAGAAAATAGTGATTTTCGGAGGCGGGTCTGTCGGAGAGCGCAAAGCTGAACTTTTCTGCGGCTGCGCGGACACCATTGTAGTCAGCCTTGACTTTTCCGAACGGCTGCACGAACTTGAAGCTTCAGGGCAGGTCAGGCTGTCCAGGCTTGACCTTACGGCAGCAGAGGACTCTGAACTACGGGAAATTATCTCAGGGGCTTTTCTTGTTATCCCTGCAACCAGCAATTTCGAACTTAACCGGAAGATCACTGATATTGCAGGGGAAAGCGATATTTTGATTAATCAGGTGGATGATTTAGGTAGTGTCGTAATCCCATCTGTCATCAAAAGAGGAGACCTCGTTATAGGGATTTCCACTCTTGGGCACAGCCCCGCGGTTTCGAAATACACTCGCAGGCAGATAGAAGGTGTGATAACTCCTGAATATTCCGATATGATCCGGCTTCAGGACGAACTTAGGAGTTACCTTAAACTGAATGTAAAAGAGCAGAAGAAAAGAAAAGCAGTTCTCTGGAAAGTCCTCGAAAGTGAAAACGTCTGGAAAGGCTTTTCCGAATCATATGAAAAAGCAGCAGAAGAAGCATATACAATAATTTTGGATAATCTCGAAAATTTCGAACAATTATCCTTTAATGGAAACAGATTGGTCACAAATGACCGAGGATTTCCAGACAAAGTTTAATCTACAATATATTGTATTATATTTTATAGTATTGTATTACAATTTATAGTATTATATTACAATTTATAGTATTGTATTACAATTTCTCATATATTCATTCTATTTCCGAATTCATTCCATCAGGAGGCTCTCTGTGATAGAAATTTCAAGTATGATTATATCCCATAAAAAAGCAAAAGTTGAGGAAATGGAGTCCGCCTGGCACGGAGATCTGGACGGGCTTCTCCATAACCTGTACAACCATGAGTATGTGTACGAGTGCGTCGTCTTAAAAACCTGCAACCGTGTTGAAATCTACGTTGTTTCCCCAAAAAACAGCAGTGTACTTGTCTCTTTTGCAAAAGAAATGGGAGCTTCCACCCAAATCATTGACTTTTACAGTCATGACGAGACCCTGGAACACCTGCTCAGGCTTGCAGGCGGGCTCGAATCCATGATTGTAGGAGAAGACCAGATCCTTGGCCAGATAAAGGACCTCTACACTTATTCAAAAAAAGCCGGAACCACAGGCAAGATCCTTGATACGGCTTTTGAAAAAGCCATTCAGGTAGGCAAAAGGATCAGGAACGAGACCCGGATCAATAAAGGTTCGGTATCCATAGGTTCTGCGGCTGTAGACCTCGCAGAAGATATCTTTGGGGGACTTACAGGAAAATCCGTGCTTGTAATAGGTGCAGGAGAAATAGGAGTCCTGGTCGCAAAAGCTCTTGCCGAAAAGGACATAGAAGCTATATACATTGCTAACCGCACATATAAAAAAGCCCAAGAAATCGCCTGCGAGCTCGGAGGGCATGCGGTCAGGCTTGATGATATACAGAGTTATCTCCCTGGCGCTGATGTCGTGATCAGCGGCACAGGAGCTCCCCATTATGTCCTTACGCGGAAAATTGTTGAAGAAGCCATAAAAGGTAGGGAAAGAAAGCTCCTTCTTATCGACATCGCAAACCCAAGGGATATTGAGGAATCGGTTGCTGAGCTTGAAAATGTTGAACTCTGCAATATCGACAACCTCAGGGTCATAAGTGATAGGACCCTGAAGATGCGGAAAGAAGAGGCAAAAAAGGCTGAAGCGATTATTCAGGAAGAAATCAAGCTTTTAAATATTCAGTACAAGCGCCAGAAAGCCGATAATTTGATTTCCGAGCTTTACAAGCAGGTCTATGACATCCGTATAAGGGAACGGAATAAAGCGGTCAACCGGCTCAGTGCTTATCATACTATAGGGGATATCGAAATCAGGGTGCTTGATGACCTTACTCATTCGATTGTTAACAAGATCCTGGGCGAACCCACAAAAGTACTCCGCCTGGCTGCAGAACTCGGAAACGAAGAGTTCCTTGATGTGGTTTCAAGAGTCTTCTGCCTTGATATGGACAAAGTAAAGTTTGAAAAAACAAAACAGTCAAAGTTTGACCATATAAAACCAGCAAAAGAACAGGCTGCGCTTAAAGAGGAGCACGCCGTAAAAGATTAAAGTTGAAACATAACGGAAAATTGTAGCAATATCGCAGGCAGAAATAATTTTTAGATTAAAGAAATTCGCAGGTAATACATTTCCTATTTCTACATTTCTTATTTCAGGAGTGATCACATGTTTCCAGAACTCAGGTTGAGAAGGTTGAGAAAAGGTAAAATCAAGGACCTTGTGCGTGAGACAACTTTATCCGTGGACGACCTGGTCATGCCCATTTTTGTGAACGAGAATATTGATTCCCCTGTTGAGATATCTTCCATGCCAGGAATATACAACCTCCCTCTCTCTGAGCTTGCAAAAGAGGCAAAAGAGATTGCAGACCTTGGGATTCCCGCAGTTATCCTTTTTGGTGTTCCCGCATACAAGGACGCGGAGGGCAGCTCTTCCTGTGGGGAAAACGATGTGGTCCAGGAAGCTGTAAGGAGGATAAAAGCCAAACTCGGAGAGAGACTCGTGGTGATAACGGACATCTGCATGTGTGAATTTACAAGCCACGGTCACTGCGGAATAGTTGACTTTGAAACTAAAGAAATCCTTAACGACCCTACTCTTGAAGTCCTGGGAAAGATCGCTGTCAGCCACGCAAAAGCCGGAGCCGACATGGTAGCTCCATCGGGAATGATGGACGGAATGGTAGCCGCAATCCGTGAAGCTCTTGATTTCAGCGGATTTGAGAATCTTCCCATTATGTCCTATGCTGCAAAATACCACTCCTCTTTCTACGGGCCTTTCAGGGAAGCAGCCGAATCCGGTTACTCCTTTGGAGACCGCTCGACCTACCAGATGGACCCTGGAAACAGCGATGAAGCTATCAGGGAAGTAACCCTTGATGTGGCAGAAGGAGCGGATATCCTTATGGTAAAGCCTGCTCTTTCTTACCTGGATATCGTGTACAGGGTCAAGAGCGAGTTTGGCATGCCGACAGCCGCATACAACGTGAGCGGGGAATATTCCATGATAAAAGCCGCAGCAGCAAACGGCTGGATTGATGAGAAAAAAGCTATTTACGAGTCCCTTATTTCCATAAAGAGAGCGGGTGCGGATATTATAATTACTTACTTTGCAAAAGATGCTGCAAGAATGCTAAAATAACAGCTTTTTACAGGCATTCCTGTTTTTAAGGGGATTCAATCAGTTTTTCTTCTCCCCTCCTTTTTATTTTGTTTTTAAGCCTGCCTGTTAATTTTGTCCGTGTTCAATCATCATAATTACCTGTATACCTTTATTATACTGCCTCTATCAACAACTGCTTAATAGGGGAAGGTTCTGTTATAAGGATAATAAAGAACACAGAATAGAGCACTAGCTCAATCCAGAGCTTCGTTATAATTCAGAATAACGAAGCCTCTTCAACTTGATTTCAATTAAATTCACTTACATCTCCTTTATCAAACGTTTAAGTTCATCTGGTGAGAATTCATGGTATCTGAAATTACACTTGATAAGTCCAGAAAAATGTATGAGAAAGCAAAAACCCTTATTCCGGGCGGGGTTAGCAGCCCGGTGAGAGCAATTAAGCCCTATCCTTTCTATACCGCTTCTGCAAATGGTTCAAGGATAAAGGACCTTGACGGAAATGAGTATATTGACTATTGCCTTGCCTATGGTCCTGCTATCCTCGGGCACAACCACCCGGTAATAAAAGAAGCAATCAAACAGCAGCTTGACAATGGCTGGCTTTATGGGACTCCTACCGAGCTTGAAGTGACCCTTGCGGAAAAGGTTGCAGGCTATTATCCCAGCATTGATATGCTCCGCTTTGTATCTACAGGCACGGAAGCCACTATGAGCGCCCTCCGCCTTGCCCGCGGCTTTACACGCAGAAATAAATTCATCAAGATTGAAGGCGGGTTTCACGGAGCTCATGATGCTGTTCTCGTAAAGGCAGGTTCTGGAGCCACAAGCCTTGGAGAGCCTGACTCCCTTGGCATTCCTGCGGATTTTACGAAATATACCCTGCAGGCTCCTTACAATGATATTGAAACAATGACATCGCTTGTGGAAAAGAATAAGGACGACCTTGCAGCATTGATCATAGAACCTGTGCTCGGGAACATAGGTCCTGTTCTGCCACTACCCGGATACCTGAAAGAGCTCAGAAAACTTACGAAAGAAAACGATGTACTCCTCATTTTCGATGAAGTTATTACCGGGTTCAGGCTTGCAATGGGCGGGGCACAGGAATACTTCGGAGTCGTGCCTGACATGACCACTCTCGGGAAGGTCGTTGGTGGAGGGCTGCCCATAGGAGTTTTCGGAGGCAAGCGTGAAATTATGGAAATGATCGCACCTTCAGGACCTGTTTATCAGGCAGGGACTTTCAGCGGAAGCCCGTGTTCAGTGGCTGCTGGCATTGCTATGCTTGACTACCTTAAAGAAAATAATATTCACGAAAAACTGAATTCGGTCGGGGATTACATGAGGACCGTACTTTCAGAAACCATTGAGGATGAAGGGCTTGACTACAGCGTATGCGGAATTGCTTCCATGTTCAAGATATTCTTCGGGAAAGAGCCGCAGAACTACCAGGAGGTCCTTAAATGTGATAAGGAAGGCTACCTTGCTTTCTTCCACAGGATGCTTGCAAGCGGTGTTTTCCTGCCTCCGTCCCAGTTTGAAACCAACTTTATATCTGCAGCCCACAGCGATGTAGATATTGAAAAGACCCTTGAAGCTTATGCGGAAAATCTCTGAGGGCTTAGCTCTGAGGGTTTATATCTTTGAGAACTTATATCTCCAGGATTTATGCTTGAAAACGTTTGAGGATTCTACATGATAATAGGTAGCCGGGGCAGCCAGCTTGCACTTGCCCAGACCAGGAATGTTGCATCCCTTCTTAAAGAAGAGGGCGTTGAAACCAGCATTAAGATTATAAAAACCATTGGGGACAGGTTTACTGACCGCCCCCTGCATGCCATATCCGGAGGGGTCGGGGCTTTTGTCCGGGAGCTGGACGATGTCATGCTTGCAGGAGAAATTGACATTGCTGTCCATTCTATGAAGGATATGCCCACAGTCCGTCCGAAGGCACTTCCGACTGTTGCAGTTCTGGAGCGAGATACGCCTTTTGATATTCTAATCACTTATGACGGAACGCCTCTAGATGAGCTTCCCGAGCAGTCCATAATAGGCACCAGTTCCCTGAGGAGGACTGCCCAGATAAAGCGCTACAGGCCTGACCTTATTACCCAGGAACTCAGGGGCAATATTGACACCAGACTCAGAAAACTTAAAGAAGGGCAGTATGATGGAATTCTGCTCGCAAAAGCTGGGCTCGAACGGATGGGCTGGGAGATTGAGGGAGAAATCCTTTCCCCTGACTTTTTCTGCCCTTCCCCTAACCAGGGCACGGTTGCAGTGGTAACAAGAGCAGGTATTGAAGCTGAAGCCGCAGTTTCCAGGCTTGACCATAGCGAGAGTCGGATAGTTACTGAAATCGAACGCGTCCTTATTTCCAAACTCGGCGGAGGCTGTACAACCCCTGTAGCTTCATACGCCGAAATTATGCCCAATAAAAAAGAAATCCATGTCCGGGCTGAAGTCCTTTCCCTTGACGGCAGGGAAGCTGTCGGGATAAACGAAATTATCCCCATGTGTGGGGGAATTGAAAAAGCCATGGAACTCGGGCACAGGCTTGTGGAGATGGGCGGCAAGAAACTGGCTGAAGAAGCGCTCCTTCAGATTTCCAAAAATGCATGTGATCCTGGGGACAATTACGATAATTGATGCAGAAACTGCCTGCGGGCAGGAAACGGAGTTATGTGATGTATACACTCACCGGACTTAAATTAAAAAATCCTGCAATTCTTGCAGCCGGAGTGCTCGGGACAAGCGGCGCTTCCCTCTGCAGGGTCGTACGTGTTGGGAGAGCAGGTGCAGTTGTGACCAAATCCATAGGTCCTCTTCCCAAGACCGGACATCCCAACCCCAGCATGGTCAAGCTGGACTGCGGCTTTTTAAATGCCATGGGGCTTCCGAACCCTTCCTACCCCGACTTCCTTCAGGAGCTCGAATTTGCAAAAAAGAACTCTGATGCTCCGGTAATTGCAAGCATTTTCGGTGGGACTCCTTCCGAATTTGCGGAGGTTGCTGAGGGTCTGCTCCCTGCAAAACCTGACGCTTTCGAACTTAATGTGAGCTGTCCCCATGCCGAGGGTTATGGAGCTGCAATAGGTTCAAACCCCTGCATTGTTGAGGCAGTTACGGCAGCCGTTAAGGACGTTGTTAATGTCCCTGTCTGGGTCAAGCTGACTCCCAATGTTTCAGATATTGCATCCATTGGAAATGCAGCAGAATCCGGGGGCGCAAATGCCGTCGTTGCGATCAACACAGTAAAAGGAATGGCTATTGATATTGAATCAGGATACCCTGTCCTTGGAAACCGTTCTGGAGGGCTTTCCGGAAAAGCTGTCAAACCCGTAGCTGTCAAATGCATTTACGACCTCTACACTGCTCTTGAAATTCCTGTAATTGGCGTAGGAGGTGTTTCTTCCTGGGAAGACGCTGTAGAAATGATGATGGCAGGAGCAGCAGCTGTCCAGGTCGGGTCTGCGGTATATGACAGGGTCGATATATTCTCTGAGATAAGTACAGGAATAGAAGCCTTCCTCAAGAGAAAAGGCTATTCGGATATAAAGAAAATCATTGGGCTTGCCCACGAGATGGTCTGATGCTTCCTCTTAATGCTACAATAACACATATAATTGAAGAATCACCTCTGATCAGGACTTTTTTCTTTGACCACGAGTTTGGGGATATGGAGCCAGGCCAGTTTGTAATGGTCTGGGTCAGGGGTGTGGATGAGGTCCCTATGGGCCTCTCCGGAAAAAATTCCATAACCGTCCAGAAGATAGGCGAGGCTACTTCAAAGCTTTTTGAGTTAAAAGAAGGAGATTCTTTCGGGCTTCGGGGCCCTTTTGGAAAGGGTTTTACGCTTCCTGCTAAAGGTGAAAAGGTTCTTCTTATAGCCGGAGGGGTCGGAGCTGTTCCCCTGCTTCCCTATGCTGAGGCAGCCTGCGCGATAGGTGCAGAAGCAAACACTCTTATTGGGGCAAGGAGTTCAGAATACCTGCTTTTTGAAGGGCGCTTCGAAGCTCTGGGAAAGGTTTATATCTCTACAGACGACGGTTCAAAAGGAGTTAAAGGGTTTGCGGTTGACGCCCTCAGAAGCCTTAATCTTGCAGCCTATGACAGAATTGCTGTCTGCGGGCCTGAAAGGATGATGGCTTCGGTTTTCAGTCTCCTTGAAGAGAGAAAGGTTATCGAGAAAACAGAGTTCAGCCTGCACCGCTATTTTAAATGCGGCATCGGAGTCTGCGGTGCATGCTGCATAGACCCATCAGGGCTTAGAGTCTGCAAGGACGGACCTGTATTTTCCGGTGTTCAACTCATTGGATCTGAACTGGGAAAATATTCACGGGATGCCAGTGGGCGAAGAGTTAAAATTTAAGTTTAGATATATCCTTTAAAAAAATGACAGAAAGCGGGTAAAAAGCTCTGCGAAAATAGGACGAGGAAGGCAAAGATATGATTGGCAGGTTCAGGTCAGGAGATACTGTATTTTATGGAGAAATCGAAGGCGGACGGGTATATCCCAATGGAGGGACTTCTTCAGGAACATTTGAACTCTCGGAACTTCGCGTTCTACCTCCTTCATTCCCCTCTAAAATTATCTGTGTTGGCCTGAACTATAAGGACCACGCAGAAGAGTTTTCCATGGAACTCCCCGAAACTCCTGTCCTCTTTTTAAAACCTCCATCTGCCGTAATAGGGCATGGAGACAAGATTATCTACCCTGCGTCCAGTTCAAGAATAGATTATGAAGCTGAACTTGCAGTCGTGATAGGAAAGCGCTGTAAAAATATTTCAGCCGAAAAAGCCGAAGATGTCATTGCAGGCTATACCTGTTTCAATGATGTGACTGCACGTGACCTTCAGCGAAAAGACGGGCAGTGGACAAGGGCAAAGAGTTTTGATAGCTTTGCAGCTCTCGGCCCATATATAGTCTCAACGGAAGAAATTGATATTTCCGATGCAAAGATTTCATGCAGGGTAAACGGGGAAACAAAACAGGCATCAAGTACTTCAAACCTGATTTTTGACATTCCCTATCTTATTGAGTTTATTACCGAGATTATGACCCTGGAAGTAGGAGACGTGATAGCTACCGGGACACCCTCCGGAGTTGGAGAACTTCATAGGGGAGACATAGTGGAAGTTGAGGTCCAGGGGATAGGCACACTTAGAAATGAGGTTGTCTGATGATGCTCGAGAATATCATAAGCGAACTTGAACTTACAGAGCGCCACCTGATTGTGCTCAGGAAGGTAATCGAAGAAAGCCCTATAGGAATCCTTAAACTTGCAGAAGTTACAGGGATGCAGAACCATAAGGTACGCTATTCTCTCAGGGTCCTTGAACAAGCAAACCTTATTAAACCTTCAGCTCAGGGCGCTGTTCCAGGGGATGCAGTCCCCAGGTTCCTTCAGGACTTTGAACAGGAAATTAACAGGATCAATGAAAAAGTATCCCGAATACGGGAAATTGGAGCTTCCATTCCAAACTAAGTGCTGTAATTCCTCTAAGTCTTTCCCGAATATGTTTTTTGCTATCAGGCCCTTCTTCTGAAGTTTTGGGCTTCGGTGACTTTTTATAATCTAATTTACATGCTTTCCGCAATCATAGAATTCGGTGAATCTTGTGGAGCTGTACACTTTCTAGTGGGTTTATCCATCAGTTAAAATTATATAATATTTTCATATAGCTTAATAAATATTTGATTAAAGTTGATATCTGGAGAAGCTTCTATGACCTTAAGTCCTGAAGATATTAAAATAATTGAAAAATATGCTCTTCAAAATGCTGTAAAATACGGAAAACCCCCCCAGCCTAAAGCTGTCATGGGGAAAGTTATGGGGGAATGCCCACAATTAAGGGCTGACCCAAATGGGGTATCTGCTGCTCTTGAAAATATTGTTTCAGAAATTGCTAAAGGAAGCCCTGAAGCCTGGGAATCCCGGCTTTCGGAAATTGCTCCAGAGCTTATAGAAGCGCTGAGTGTAAAGAAAGAGCCTGACAAAGGCTTAAAACCCCTCGAAGGAGCCGAAAACGGTAAAGTTGCAATGCGCTTTGCCCCAAACCCTAATGGACCAGGAACCCTGGGCAGTTCAAGGGGTATGATAGTAAATTCTGAGTATGTGAAAATGTATAAGGGTAAGTTTATACTGCGTTTTGACGATACCGACCCTGATATAAAACGTCCCATGCTTGAAGCCTATGACTGGTACCTGGACGACTTCAAATGGCTTGGGGTTGTGCCTGACCAGGTTGTCTGTGCATCTGATCATTTCCCCATCTATTATGATTATGCAAGAAAACTAATCGAGATGGACAAAGCTTATGTCTGTTTTTGCAAAGGGGAAGACTTCAAACAGTTAAAGGACGCAATGAAGGCCTGCCCGCATAGGGACAGAAGCCCTGAAGAAAACCTCGTGCACTGGGATAAGATGCTTGCTGGGGAATATGAAGACCAGCAGGCTGTACTGCGTATCAAGACAGATATAAAGCATAAAGACCCGGCACTTCGGGACTGGGGTGCATTCAGGATAAGAAAGATATCTCACCCCCGACCTGAAATAGGAAACAAATACGTTGTCTGGCCCCTTCTTGACTTTGCAGGCGCTATCGAGGACCACGAGCTCGGCATGACCCATATCATCCGCGGCAAAGACCTTTTAGACAGCGAAAAGCGGCAGGGCTACATCTACAAATACTTCGGCTGGACATACCCAAAAACAACCCACTGGGGCAGGGTCAAGATCTTCGAGTTCGGGAAGTTCAGCACAAGCACACTCCGGAAAGCTATAGAAGCCGGAGAGTACAGCGGCTGGGACGACCCCCGCCTGCCAACAATAAGGGCAATCAGACGCCGTGGAATAAAGGCGGAAGCCCTCAGGAAATTTATGATTGAAATGGGAGTCGGGATGACCGATGTTAGTATCAGCATGGAGTCTCTCTATGCCGAGAACCGTAAAATCGTAGACCCTATTGCAAACCGCTATTTCTTTGTCTGGGACCCTCTGGAGCTTGAAATTACAGATATGGAGCCTGTAGTCGCAAAGGTCTCCCGTCATCCCACAGACCATGCAAGAGGGATGAGGGAAATCCCCGTAGAAAATAAGGTCCTTGTATGCTCCGAGGACATTGAAAAGCTCAATGTAGGCTCTGTCCTCCGCTTAAAAGACCTCTGCAACGTTGAAATTACATCTCTTTCCCCGCTGCAGGCAAAACTTTCCGAGACCTCACTCGAAGACCTCAAAAAAGAAAAAGGAAAAATCATTCACTGGATACCTGTTAACGGAATCCCTGTAAAGGTGCGCGGGCCGGATGGCGATATAGAAGGAACAGGAGAACACGGAATCGAGAACGAACTTGATAATATAGTCCAGTTTGAGCGTTTCGGCTTCTGCAGGATTGATGCCGTAAACGGAAAAGAAGTCGTGGCGTATTTCGCACACAAATAATCATGGGAAAGAAAAGGGGCATAAAACTGCCCTTTTTCTTTATCCGGCTTTCCGCAGATGTCCTCCTATTTTTCACAATTTCTCTTGCTATCGTTTTTCTGAAATACACCCGGTCTACTCAAAAATGTATTTTCGAAAAATCCAATTTATTCTGGAGTTCGCTCCAGCTCAGTTCAGGATTTTCTTCAGTTTTTCTGTGTTTTGTCCCGGTAAACCCTGATTTATTCTCTTTCTTTATCTTCTCCGCGTCAGGAAATAAGCCGCTCCTGCTAGCAGGACTGTAAATCCAATACCCGGTGCGGGGGCTCCTTTTTCTTCTGGAACTTCTGTTTCATTAGTTTTATTTCCTTCCACTGCTGTTTCGTTTTCTTCTGCCCCACTTTCTACAGAAGCCGCAGTCTCATTTTCTGCCTCTTCAATGGCTGCCATGCCATCTTTATAAGCTTTGGCATCCAGCTTGCTTTCAAGGGCTTTGACAGCACTCGGGACTTTTGGGAAGAGCGGGGAATTATCGGATCCGCCTCCTGCTATATTATATGAAGCATCACATATTCCATTGCTGTTTTCATCTATGCAGGTCTCGCTGTAGCCAGTACCTTCAAGGTCTGCCCAGAAATTTCCGCCGATATATGGGCCCTTGATAAGGTTACTTTTGACTGTAAGGGTACTCTGCCAGATATTGTCTGCGTTTTCGGCGTTATCTTCGACGTTTTCGGCGTTTTTGAAGTAATTATTAAAGAAAATATTCCTGCTGCTTTTTTTAAGGGAAACTCCGGGTCCGTAGTTATAAGCAATAAGGTTGTCCTGGATCGTGTTTGAGTTCGAGCCTTCGAACTTTATCCCGACTCCGTTCAGGGTTACGGTATTCCCGTTTATGTTATTGTTTTCTGCATTCTGCAGAAGAATCCCGCATTCTGAATTTTGCACCCTGTTATTGTTAATATAGCAGTTCCTGGCTCCTGTTAGTAAAATACCTTCTTTTTCCGAGTTTTCTACCCCAAAACCGCTGAAAGTTACCCTCTCTGCAGTTATTTCTACGGCACTTTCTGCAGGATCAGCTGGCTCTACAATTGTATTTTTAGGATTTCTCGAGTCAGACCAGATCCTCACCTGTTTTTCTATTTTGAGGTTTTCAACATAAGTTCCAGGGCTTACAAAAATAGTATCTCCTGCATTTGCAGCATCTACAGCAGCCTGTATTCTAGTATAGCCTCCTTCTGCTTCAGGGTCCACATTTAAATTTGCTGCAGAAGCGGCAGAAGATGTGAATATGACTGCCAGAATAAGGACAGCTATTATTTTTAACGCCTTTGAGTCCTTCCCTTTTGTATTTTCCATTTTTAGTTCTCCTTTTACTCTTCTATTTATTTATGATCTCTTCATTTTGTTTTATCTGTTTAAAATCTTCTATTACTTCTTTCCCTAATTATATTCATATTACAGAAACAAATATTATTTCTTTTTTAGAAATAAAATAGTTTTGTTTTATATATTTAAATTATCCAGTATTTATTAAGAAAAAGATCTTGTCTGAAAAGATATGTCTTTGGAATCATAATTTATGAACAATTATTCTTGAAAACTAAGGGTATAAGAAACTACCTTAAAAATAAAACCAATTCTAGATTTGTATAATGAAAAGTGTTGATTTTAAATATAGACTGTAAATTTATTACATAGTGTAAATTTATTACATCGGACTTATTTGCTCTACATATAATAATCAAACACATTAGACATGGTATTTAAAATATGCTTTTCGGCATTTAACGGTTTAATACTACCGTTTTTCAGTTCAAATGCACAGGTGAATGTCCTTATTGTAGAATCAAACTTAATTTTAAGACATAGGATTAGATAAAAATAACGAATTTGTTTAAACTGACAGTGATTAAGAGCTTTGTGTTCACTAACAGCCTTTAATCATAGCTAAATTTCGAAACATAATGCTCTTAAACCTGACTAACTGTAAGGAGCCTATTCATAAATACTGAAGCCATAAAGTAAAAGCTAAAAACCTTATATCTGAATTGTTTTATTATAGTCTCAAATGGAGGCTTAAAATGGATGAAAAAATCGCGCCCCACCTTGAAGAGCTAACCAGGGCGCTTGGAGATCTTGAAAAAACTGGCATCCGTGCAGAGTTTGATAAGCTTCTTGCTTTTCGCGTATCACCTGAGGTTGCAAAGGAGACAATACTCCGCAGGTACGGTGGAAAAAGAAAAATTATAAAAGTAAAAGACCTTTCAGTTTCCCTTAAAAATTTTGAAATAACAGGCAGAATACTGGACATAGGAGAAAAGGAACTCCGTCCTCAGGAAGGAGTTAAGGAAGGACCTTCTAAGCTGTATACAGGAGTTCTTGCAGATGAAACGGGCCCTGTCATGTTTTCTTCCTGGAAAGAACTGCCAGGTTCGGTAGGAGATGTAATCAATATCAAAAATGCCTATACCCGCCTCTGGCAAAACAGGATCAGGCTCTCTATTGGAGAACAGTCTCTGGTATCTAAAATATATGACTCTTCTCTCCCCCAGCTTTCCGAACTTTCCAAAACCCCTGCAAAAAAATTAATTGACATAGGTGCTGCAGATTACTCCATAAGCACCACTGCCTGCGTAGTTCAGCTTTCCCACAGGGAAGTCCCTGTCAGGGGCAAGCAGTCAAAAGTGATTTCCGGTGTTCTTGCAGACGAGACCGCCAGGCTGCCTTTCACTGCCTGGATTAAACTTCCGGGGATTGACATAGGAAGCATAATCAGGATAGAAAGAGCCCAGGTCCACATGTTCAGGGGAATGCCTTCAATCAATCTGGTCAGCAGCACTAAAGTTTCTTCAGTCAGTTCTGAAGAAGCTGAAAACCTTGCATTCACTTTTGAATCCGCTGCAAAAGACCCGGCTCCTCTGAAAATTGAAGAAATAGCCTCAAGGGACAGTATGTTCGATGTAATTACCTCAGGTAATGTCATTTCCGTCAGGCCGGGCTCTGGAATAATTTCCCGCTGCTCCGAATGCAGCCGTGTAATTCAGAAAGCAAACTGCAGGGTGCACGGCAAGGTGGAGGGCGTAAGGGACATGAGGATCAAAGCTGTACTGGATGACGGGACAGAGTCAATGTCGGTTATGTTTCCAAGGGAGCTTGCAGAAACTATCTACGGGAAAACACTTGAAGAAGCTGAACAGCTCATGTTTTCTGATATCTCTAAAGATGCTGTTTACGAAGACCTGAGGCGGTTCCTTACAGGCCGCTACCTGGCAGTACGCGGTAACTCCTCATATGGAGAATATGGTGTTTCTTTTGTTGCAGAAAGTGCCTGGGTGCCTGAAGATGACATCGCTGTCAGGGTTGTTGAGCTATTACGCAGGCTCGGACCGGATGAAGAAGACCAGGGCTCAGAATTTTCCGGGGGAGGGATAAACCTTGCTTAAGCGGGAAGTCGCAAAAAGGGTTTTTGCAAAGGAATTTGAAGCCTGCAGGGAACTTGAAAAGTCAGAAAGACCTGCATATGAAACCGCGGATTCAAAAACCCCCAACTTTCTTATCAGCCCTCTGGGGCTTATTCTCAACCGTGTTTTTATAGCAGGCGTTCTTACCGAACTTGACAGCATAGGCATTCAAAACGATATGTGGAAAGCACGGATAGCTGACCCCACCGGGGCTTTTACGGTATATGCAGGGCAGTTTCAGCCTGATGCTTCTATTTTCTTTTCAACGGTCCAGGTCCCTGCTTTCATAGCTCTCACGGGAAAAGCCCGAGTTTACGAGCCCGAACCAGGTTCGGTTTTTATATCTATACGGGCAGAAGAGGTAAATGTGGTGGGGGAAGATATCCGCAACAGATGGGTTCTTGATACTGCGGAACAGACCATTGACAGGCTTGAGGCTTTTTCGGATGCACTTGTAAGTAGGTACCGAGGAGAGACACTCCGAGAATACCTGCTTGACAGGGGGGCTTCTGAAGAGCTTGCGGAAGGTATTTCCATTGCCATTGAAAGGGAAGGTGCTCCCCAGGAATTTGCAAAGCAGCTAAGGATTTCTATCAGGGAATGGATCAGAACTCTTAATCTTGAATCTGAAGATACAGCAAAAGCCAGGGCTGACCAGAAAGAGTTCGTGCTTGAACTGCTCAGGGAAATGGAAGGTGGCAAAGGAATTGATTATGCCATTTTTGTAGACACTGCAGTCTCAAGAGGTGTTCCTGAAGAAACAGTAGAAGAAGTTGTCCTCTCTCTTCTTGCAGGGGGGCAGTGCTACGAGCCGAAAATCGGAATTATAAAGCTTGTAGCTTAATTTACAGAGTAGAGCGATTATTTCGAAAATGAAGGATTCCCAACTAAAAACATGTGACAACGCTTAAGTGTGATTAAGTTGATTGGTATTCTTTGTTAAAATTAGCATCTCACGTTTATCGTATTTATCTGGAGAAATTAAGATGAAAGTATTAGTCAGTGATTCACTCTCTAATGAAGGTTTGGAGATTCTAAAAGAACACTTTAATGTTGATGTCTGCACCGGGCTCTCGGAAGACGAGCTGGTGGAAAAGATCAAAAGCTACGATGCTCTTGTAATACGCAGCGGTACCCAGGTTACACAGAGAATAATTGAGGCCGCAGACAAACTGAAAATTATAGGAAGGGCAGGAGTCGGAGTCGATAATGTCGATGTGGATGCTGCCACAAAAAAAGGTATCATTGTAACCAATGCTCCCGAAGGGAACATGATTTCGGCAGCAGAACACACAATTGCTATGATGATGGCAATGTCGAGGAACATCCCTCAGGCCAATGCTTCCCTGAAATCCAAAGAGTGGAAACGCAGTAAATTCATGGGAGTTGAGGTAAAGGGCAAGACTCTGGGAATTATAGGGCTTGGAAGGATAGGGTCTGAAGTCGCAAAGAGGGCTGCAGGGCTTGAAATGAAACTTATGGGACACGATCCTTTCATTTCCGAGAAGAGGGCTGTGGAACTTGGAGTCAAGCTGGGTACGGTTAACGAGATCGCAAAAGAGGCTGACTACATCACAGTACACACACCCCTTATAAAGGAAACCAGGAATATTCTCGATGATGAGCAGTTTGGTCTTATGAAGAAGGGAGTCAGGATTCTCAACTGCGCACGCGGCGGCATTATTAACGAAGAAGCCCTTGAAAGAGCCCTTGAAAGCGGCAAAGTAGGCGCCGCCGCAATTGACGTGTTTGTCGAAGAACCTCCTTTTGACAGCCCTCTCCTCGGCCATGACAATGTAATCGTAACCCCTCACCTCGGTGCTTCCACAGAGGAAGCTCAGGTTAATGTTGCAATTGATATTGCCAATGAGGTTGTTTCCGTTCTTTCCGGCGGGCCTGCAAAGAACGCAATCAATATCCCCTCCGTAAAGCCAGAAGCTATGGCAGTCCTTGCCCCATATATCAGGCTTGCAGAAATCATGGGTAAAATTTCAGGCCAGCTCGTAGACGGCAACTACGAAAAGGTAGAAATAAGATACAACGGAGAGATTTCCGGAAGAGATACAAGGTCTCTTACGGTTTCTGCCCTCAAAGGACTTCTTGAAATGGCCCTCGGTTCCGGGGTAAACTACGTCAATGCTCCAGCCCTTGCAAAATCCAGAAAGATAGCAGTTGTGGAAAGCAAGTCTGAATCTGCAGAGGAGTATTCTTCCACTATGAGCATCAAACTTACCAGCGCAGAAACTACAAAGCAGGTTGCAGGGACTGTTGTTGGGGATGAGCCAAAGATTGTTTCCATTGATGAAGACAGAGTAGACATCTTCCCGGCAGGCCGTATGATTTTTGCAAAACACATTAACAAGCCCAACGTAATAGGGCCCTGCTGCTTGGTACTTGGTAAAAACAACATCAACATCTCAGGCATGCAGGTGGGAAGATCAGAAGTTGGAGGCGTTACCATGATGGTCCTTAACGTTGACTCCTATGTTTCTGATGCTATCCTTGATGAGGTCGGCCAGGTCCCTGGTATTCTCAGTGCCAAGCTTGTGACCCTTCTGACTTCATAAGTAAACTGCAGTTAAGGATAATTCCAAAAAATATCTCTTTCCGGTGCAGGTTAATTTTTCTGTGCCGGAAACATTTACTTTTCCTGGTGTTTATCCAGATCTGAAACTGCATTTTGGTGGGACTATTATACTATACTATCTTTGCAGATGAGATTATTCTTCGAGGTTTGTGAATGGAAGAACTTAAAAATGTTGTTTCGGCCCCTTTTAAGAAAAGTCTTGCAGCTTCCCTACCGGAAAATAAATTTGAGTTTTCCCTTGCTTATGACCTGAAATGGTTTTCCCTGGAAACCGCTTCTGAGGTAAAGAACCGGGCCCTTGAAGCAGGTCTGCTTTCTATGAAGGATGGTGTAATCATACCCTGTTTTGATGTTGATAGTGTCCGGATCCCCCATGCTTATAAGCCTCCTGAGAATTTTCTTGAACTCAAAGAGAAAACCGGAAAATCAGGAAATTCTTCTGTGGGCCGCCGGGAAGATATCTCCTTTGAACAGATCCTCGACTTTATTTCCGCAGATACAGGAATAATCAAGCAAAGGCTTGTTTCCGAGATTAATTCCATGCAGGAGCAGCTCTCCTATCTTGTAGATATCAGGATAGTGGCACTTATAGTGGCAAAGAAGTTTGGGTGCAGGATAGAAGGGCTACTTGATAAGGTTTCCAGAGCTGTTCTTGGTTATTCTTATTAACTGAGTGGTAATGGGTTTGAGTTATTGAAAATTATTAGTAGCGTCTCTTATATGTCTCAAACATGAAAATATACTCGCTTTTGCAGAAATGATTAATACAGGCTGTCTTAAAAAAAAGTTAATTCTACAATAGTGTCAATTTTTTCCATACAAGGTTAATTTATGTCTAAATTTCTCTATTTTAACTGGGTTTGTTTTTAAAGTTAACGTACCACATTATCCAATTGTAGAAATGGTTTGAGTTTTGAGACAGCTTGTCCTGTAATAAGTTTTATTCTCTGTAGATTCCTTCTCCTGTAATAAGTTTTCCTTCAACCTGGATCCAACCTTCCTGCGGACCCAAAAGCCGGATAGAAATTCTATCATTATAGAAATTAGAATGCCACTCTAAAATCCCCCACGCATTTCCGCCACCCGACTCGACAGAAATATAAACCTCGGTATCAGGAGACGTATCATAATGCGCATATACTAAGCTTTCATAATCAAAATATGCAGGCTTTATACGCTCAGAAGGAGGACTTATTGGGTCTTTTGTTCCTAGATTGTTTTTGGGCAAAAGCACGGCCTCATTGCCAACAGGAAATCTGGTATTAATTAGATTGTTAGCTATTACCGAGGTCTCGAACTTTATTGGAATCAGAACAGGGGTTTTTTCCGAGTATTCATTGGACTCCACACCCACCTTCGGGACTTCATCTTCAATAATCTTCGATCCAGGCTCAGTAGTCACAGGAAGGGAATGGTAAACCGGTTTAATTTCAGCAGCCTCTATTTTTAACATTAACCCGTGCTCTGTATCCTCAAGGCTAAGATCCAAATTTGAAGGTTTATTGTAACAATCTCCACTCACCATCTTCATTCCAATCTCGGATTTATTTTCAAAAACCGGGACAGGCAAATATAATGTTACATTTTTCAGGGTGCTCTTTGTTTCTATAGATATACTGTACTCATGTCCACTACTCAAACTGTCATCATACATTTTTTCCAGATACATTGAACCCAGCCCATACAAAAGGAGAACAAATAAGGCAAAACCTACAAAAATGCTTGTCTTTCTGTTCATTGTCAGCTACTCCACACCTAAAAATTTAATACAGTTACGTAAGGAAGATATTAAAATCTTACGTAATTTAATCTGAAAGAATAATCCTGCATTTTGTTAGATGGTATTAAACGAGTTTCAAGACGAAAACTAAGTAAGTAGAAATACATTATTTATTGGCAAGGCATATGAAGACATATTGTTTATTACTATGGGAGCGCAGAGGGCCACGAATACCCTGACCTTTAGGTCGGGGATGAAGTGAACCCTCGCTGGCTGTTTTGTATTCGCTTAAACTGTATCAATCATCGTTTTTTTGTAAAATGAGTTTTTTTGACACCATAGCCACAGGTGGTTCCAGCTACCTATGGCTAGTGTCGTGTCAGTCATCAAGGATTATACGATTTTTAATCATTGTAATTGAATATATACGACATTTTAACGCTGACGCAACACTAGGATGTGATATGCGTTGGAATTGCGCAGTTTTAGTCATGGCTATGGTCAGATTACCTAGCACATCGTATTGGTGCCTAAGTATCGATACAAGATATTCTACAATAAACGAGTTAAAAAGGATTGCGAGTTATATTCCACAATATTTGCACAGAGAATGGCTACAAAATTCATGCTCTGGAACTTGTAGATAATCATGTTCACCTGTTCTTGGAATTCCACCCAAGCACCTCTCTATCAGAGGTGGTTCAATACTTGAAAGGAGGCAGTTCTTAAAGATTGTTCAAGCTTCATCCTGAACTGAGAACACGATATTGGGGTGGAAGTCTATGGTCAAGTGGTAAATTCTATCGATCCGTTGGAAATGTAACTGCTGACACAATCAAGCACTATATTAAGGAGTCGCAGGGAAAACCGAAAACAGAGGTTCAATCACATAGATTAAAGTCTAGGCAACGGAGAATTAACGAGTTCTAAGTGCCAGAATAACCGGGCGGGCGGCCCATCAGCATACCCCATCCTTTTGTGTGGGGTGGCCGCCCGCAGTTTGATTTTTTTATTATTGTCTAAATGATTAATAGATTTTAATAAATATAAATAAGTATCATATGTTTCTTTGTACTTTACTAACATAAGTTTCTACACCTGAGCAGACTCTCAGTTATTTATATAATGCGTGCAAAACAATTGTAATAATATAAGATCTCGTTTTTCAGTTTTAATTTCAAGAGGTAAACCATGAGACCAAAGGTCAATTTCACAAGTTTTGGTTCAATTACTGTAGAAGGAGAGACTTTTGATTACGATATTCTTATCCGCCTTGACGGCAGGGTAGAAAAACGGGAAAAAATGCTTTCAAAAGAAAAGTATGGGACTTCCCATAAAATTTCTCTTGAAGAAGCTGAGCATATATACGAGGAAGGGACAGAAAAAATCATCATAGGGACAGGACAGACAGGTTTTGTAGAACTTTCTGAGGAAGCTGAAGATTTTTTCAGGGGAAACAAATGCGGGGTCGAACTTTTCCCGACTCTCTGGGCAGTTGAGCGATGGAATGAAATAGAGGGCAGGGTTTCTGCAATGTTTCATGTAACCTGCTAAAAGAGCTATATCCTGCAGTTAACTTGCATACCTTTTTTTTCTATTTTTTGTCCATTCATTTGTTCCAGTTATTTTTCCCAGTCGTTTTCTTTATACCTGAGTTCCCAAAATTTAAGCGCATAAATCTAATTTCACTAATCTACTATGTCAGATGGTTGTTATTTTTAATTAGAACTTATAATTCATGCGCTAAAGTTTAAGCACATAATAGGATATCAGAAGAACCTTATGCGCTTAAAAAGGTGGAAGTTAGGTTATCAGGCTAGATGCACGTATACTTGTTCAAATACTTCCACCCCAGTGCTTTTTACCCGTATCCCCATTATTAGTTTCCTTAATATGTATTTCTATCTGAGGGAAGAGGAATTCAATTCCTTTTCTGCTGTACGTCTCAAAGATCCCTATAATTAGATTATTCTTTTCAGTTCCAATGTCTCTGGTCTTTTCCAAGGCTCTGAGATGCATATTTATGTAAGAGTTGGTAAGTTCGATTGTGACTACTAAAGGCTCGGGGTCCTGGAGTAAAAAGAGGGTGTCCCCTCATAGGGTCAAGTGCTATCTTAATAGTTTTTTCGACTATCTGAAGAGTAGCTAAAACCCACATCAATGGAAGTACGTCTTGTAGGCATGCGGGTCATATTGACTATTAACTTCTCTAGAAAAGCTGATTAGAGATTGTTATTTATTGGTTGTAAGGAGTACTGTTTACATAATCCCTACTGACATTACTTTTCCTGTCTGCCCATTTACAGCAACCATTTCTCCCATGTCAACGGGTCTTGTTGAAGCAACCCATAACCCGGCGGCTATGTTCATAAATGTGTCCTTCATATCAAGGCTCAGTACCAGGCCTATAACTGTAGAAAGTCTGCCACATAACTGTCCACATCAAAACCGAGGCTCTTTAAAAATACCAGCGTAACTATGATATATAGAAGGATTACTCAGAAAATGTGTAAGAAATTGAGTTGTAAGGTCAGTAGTTTTGTTTTCCCAATTCCTTTCCTGAAAATACATATAAGAAGTTTTGCTAAAACAAACCCTGACAGGCTGTCTCAAAACTCAAACCATTTCTACAATTGGATAATGAGAACCGTTAACTTTAAAAACATGACCCCTTAAAACAGAGAGATTTAGATGTGAATTAACCTTAGAGTAGAAAAAATTGACACAATTGTAGAATTAACTTTAGTTTTGAGACAGCCTGAATACTTAGTTTTTTTCTCCGGGAACATTGTTTCAGAGTTAAACCAATTTTCTGTGAATTGATACAGTGCTGTTGGTTAACTGACTCTCTTTTTACTTATATTGTGATGAGGCAAAGTCCTATGAGCCGAGCGCTTTATATTGCACCTGAGAGGGCGGTAAGTGCGAGTGAGGAGCAGAGAAATCCAGAAATTAAAATATATTCACATCAGGGCCACGATTCTGTAACATCTCTGATGCATTACCAGAGCCTGAGTTTTACTGATTATAAGCTCAGGGACATAAAGGAGAGGCTTACTGAGCGGGGAATTCTTCAACAGCATGGAATTATAAAATACGGAATGCAACAGGACTGCCAATAAAATTTAAAAAATAAGGGGAATTAACCCCTGTAGAAGATGTTTTTTGTAATCTTTTTTGTTATCTTACCACAAAGGTCTTTGCACCGAATTTAACTCTTACTCCTCTGCCTGTTAAGTAGCAGAGGTACAGGCTGCTGATTACTACCACTTTTATTGTCGTATAGATCAATACATATGGTATCAGCATTAGTAATAATCTTTTATCTGTGGTAAAGAATGGCCCAATAAATATAAGATACAGCAGTATAGAGAAGGCAATATACAGTATTCCAGTCATCACTACTAATGGGATGTTATCATACTGAAGGATAAAGTACGGTATTGACATGATCAGGATTATAGAGCAGATTCCCGTAATATATCCTGAGTAGTTGAATATCATCCAGAGGTTTCTCACTGCCCATTTCTTATGGAGCCTCCATACTTGGAGATTTCCGTACCACCATCTCTTTCTTTGTTTATACCACCCTCGAAGAGTCTCAGGCGCGTTCGTGTAAACTATTGCTTTTGGTTCTTGAATTATCTTCATGGAGTTTTTAAGAACCTTGATGGTAAAATCTGAATCTTCAACGATAGTTTCGTTACTGAATCGAACCACGTCACATACTCTGCGCCTGACAGCAGTAAGAGGACCAGGGCATACGAGAATACTGTCGGACAAACCCTGAAGATGGCGGACAATTTCCTGTTCTATGCGGTATTCAATCATCTGGAAATACTTCATGATTCGTTTTTTTCCGTGACCTTCATGAATAAAAACATTTCCTGCAACCATATGGGCTTCTTTATTCTCATTGAGACTTTTCAGCAAAGAACTCACCGCATTTGGTGCCATATACGAATCTGAATCCGTAAAGACCAGAATATCTCCTTTTGCAATCTCAATCGCTTTATTTAAAGCGTTTGCTTTTCCTCCATTAATTTTCAGATCGAGAAGTTTTACAGGATATTTTGAAATTATCTCTGCGGTTCGGTCACTGGACCCGTCATTAACAGCGATTACTTCCATTTTTCCTTTATAGTCCTGGTTAAGGATGGATTCGAGGCATTTGCCTATTGATTTCTCTTCATTATAAGCCGGGACTATAATGGAGACTAACATAGGATCTTTCTGTTCAGTATCTTTTGGTTCTTTACCATATTTAAGTAAGTATTTAGTCTGTCCCCTCTTCTTTTGCCACTCCGATAATACCTTCCACATCACAAAGAATGTAAGTGGCAACAATGAAGTTATGATAAAGAACCAGAAGTATACCTCCATTATTTTATTGACATTTATACTTCCGATAGCAGGGTTATCGCTTTTCCCTGCTCCTGCAGGGATAATTGAAAATCCAACCTGTCCTACAGATTCATACTGGGTTAACTGGGCCATGTCGTGGATTACTCCTGCTTGTGTATTCACCTCAATATCGTCTACCCTGATTGTGATATTCATCTTATTAGTCGATGATAAGTGATCAGTGATAAACTGCTTTGTATATGGATTCCAGTCCTGTACATGGAGCAGAATGGTTGTCGGATTCTCCTCTTTTATTTGCTCAGAAGCCCACAGGAAACGTGGGTCTTCAAAACTTTCCATTGTACGCCAGTTCCATGTATATTCGTTTCTAAAGGCCCCGTCCGTTTCCAAAACAGGCAAATAAGTTGAGATCCCATTGCTCTCTATTTCCTGCTTTAAGGACGCATCTATTACTCCATTAATGGGTTCAAGCGGGAGGATGAATGCTACAGGGACAATTCCTGCTTTTTCAAAGACCTGCTTTCCCCTTTCTATGTTTTCTTTTATCTGCAATGGTGTTAAAGTTGAATAGTCTTCGTGCATCCATCCATGAATTGCCATAAGAACTCCTTTATCCTGCGCATTCTTCAGTGCATTGAGGAGTTCCTGTTCCTCTAGAATTGTTATACTTTTGGATGTGCCATCGTTTAAGTGGTTATATCCTGTATAGAGGAATAATCCCACAAAAACGGTGATTGATACAGCCAGAAGTAATGAGGTAATCGGTATACATTTATTTATAAGACGATTGCCGGATAATTCCGAAAACTTTTTCTCTTTCTTCTCTTCTCGTCCAAATACGATATCTTGATGCACTACATTTATTCTATGAATTTTTGCAAAATCTCCGATAGGTCTCTTAATCATAACAACCCCCCCAAACCCTACTCCATCTAGTTGCTTGATAGCTAACAGAAATTAAATGGAGATTTCAAATGATGTTATTAGGACTTACGCAGTTGAATTGAAAACCACGAGCGGAAGTGATTTAACTGTATAAACTCAAATAATGTTGATGAGCCCGCATGTGTCTGATTTTATATTTCAAGTGCGTAAGTCCTATTTTTATTTAAGTTGGTTTTATTTTTTAATTGTTTTAGGTTAAAGGAAAAAGTAAAGAAATTTTATTTTTCCCGATGAAACTGGACAATTATACAGATACAAAGGAAGAAACTTTCCCTCTCTTCACTTTTCCCTGAGCGGCTGAAAGGCACTCAAGTGTACAGTAAATTGCCTTTTCCTCCACCCTTTTCTGGACTACGAATTCATGCCCACAAATTGGACAAGTTTTATTTATATATTCCATATTTTCCACCACTCTCTTTTTCTCTTTACTATCAAGTACTTTAATAATCGTACTTCGAGATGTAGTATGTTATATTTCCAATATATAGTTATCTCATTAAACTAATATTAGTTAGATAGTATTCCAAAAACCTGATGCTATAACATTGAGGTGATGAATTACAAAATGAATAGGCCATTAGAGATTGGTTTACTCTAATTAACCTGAGCCCATTACAGAAAAATATTGATTTTTGAAAAATACTGCGGAATGTGGGATAAAAAACGATATCTATACATAAAAGAGAAGTTTCCAGAATATCAGATGAATATAGGAAAAAATACTTTATTTGGGGAATAAAGAAGTGTGAAGAGTGCCCACATTAGCGTAATCTATAAATATTTGAAAATACATTCTGAGTTCCGCTTAATATGAGAATAATAATGCGTGGGCCCGTAGCTTAGTCAGGCAGAGCGATGGACTCTTAATCCATAGGCCGGGGGTTCAAATCCCTTCGGGCCCGCTAATCTCAGATTACTCCTTTGGTAATTTTCTCATTTCTCTTTTGGTGATTTTCTCTTTTAGAAAGTGTTCTTTTCATATATCTTTTTGAAATCTTACTCAACCTTTATTTAAAACCTACTTGCTTAAGCTTTTTCTGATCCTTCTACTCACTCATCTCAGTATTGCCTGAAAAATTGTGCCACACTAAGTGTAGCACTCTAAGAGGTCTCTCAAACTTCAGCCACAAAAGAAAAGCTGTCAGCTAAAAGATTAACAGCTAAGAGCTTATATTCACCAAAAAGCTGATCAGTTTAAAGAGACAAACCCGAGCGGAAGGAAGAAGTTATCAATCAGAAAAGACAAAAAATAAAAAACACAAATGACATTCTTCAATTAAGAGGCACGAAAAATGAAAGCATATACATATTTTCATACAAAAAAAAGAAGAAAAATGGAGTGCAACCCTGATGCCAAAAGTAAGCGTGGAAATTCCTCAGGAACTCCTGGATGACCTCAACAAGCATGTGGGAGATAACAAGAAGTTCGTAAGTCAATCAGATGCTATCAGAACTTCTATTCGTAAAATGCTGGATATGATGGATGAAATAGATAGAAGGCACGGAAGGTTGAATGAGTAAATTGATATTCGCTCATGAACAAAATTCTAAAACTCACAATAGATTATCTAAAAATATAGTCTAATATATAAATAGAATACAAACCTGGCTAAAAATCTTGTCCGGCCAAACCTCTTCAACTGGAAAACTGTCAGAAAATAGCACCCCTTTATTTCTACTGTGCACTGGTATCAGTTGACTAATTTCATTAGATTTCGAAAGTCAGGTAGCGTTTCCACTGGAAAAAAGGAGAACTGAATATAGTCCAGAAAATTCTTGCTCAGAGAATTCTTTAAGAATTTCTGCCTGATTTGTCAAAAAGAAAAGGTTTTCAGGGTTAGAGATTTTCCCTGAAATTCTTGATACCCTGCGCAACGTTCGAAAGCAGGGTAAAAGCTATCTTCTGGGTAGGCCATGAGCCCAGACCACAGTCAGGACCCACATATTTAATCTGGCTGCCAAAAGATCTGTAAGCCTGCTTCAACCTTTTTGCAATCACATCCGGGGTTTCAAGCTCAGAAACGATTTCAGGCATGTACTGCTGATCTTTCCAGATATTGGTACAGTACTTTTCATTGAGAATTCCCGCAAGGGAAAAGATATCCGTTCTTGCAATACCGAGCCTCAGGAATGAATCGGTATCATCAAGCATTTTTTTGTCAATAAGCTTCAGGTAGGAAGGATTGGCAGCAGATTCCACACCTATCACATTGATTGTAGGGGTCTCGCAGGCATAATGATAATAGAGGGGGGAATGAAGATGGATCTCTACATCAGCTCCCCATTTGCTCGCTGCCCTGGAAGCTTCGCTAAAGGCAGAGATAATGTCGTTTTCGTCAAAGGAGAGTTCAGGGTTCAATCCTATACTTGGCTCGTCAATAGAAACAGTTGCGATCTTAAAGTGTTTTGCAGATTTCATCGAGTTTAGGACGAACTTGTTTATGCTTTTTGCTAAGAGAGAATATATGTCCGCATAGCGCGTACCCCCAAACTCTTTCAGGTAAAGTTCTGTTGGGCCGGTCACACAGATTCGGACTTTTAAGGTCTCCCCAAATTTTTCTTTATAGGCTTTTGCTACCGTTTCTATAGCCTCAAGCTCTTCGATCCTTGCACATTCCAGTTTTACATCAAAAGGACCTTCAGTGCAGTCCGAATCCCGGATAACTTTCAGGAACTGCTCATTCATGTCCTGATATTGGGGATAAGTAGGAACATCTACGCCTGCATCGATTTTCTGCTGAAAGGCATCATTGATTACAGAAAAAAGTTTCTCATCTTCTGCTCTCGTTTTGAAGGCGTTCTGGATCCATTCCTTGCTGACCCACTCAGGTAGGGGGTAGCTTCCTATATCGTCAAAGATAATTTCCTGCATGCTCTCTGGTAGACCTCTAAGAATTTATCATTATTGGAAAACAAAAAAATTATAAAAAAAGAGATGAGAAGTGCCAAGAGAGCATTTTCTCAAAGGAAAACGTAACTATTCAGTCTATATAAAACAACATCAATAGGAATCTTTACCAATATTCAATAAACAAATTTCTGTGTTTTGAGTTTCTTTGACTGCTGGCTATTGACTGTGTTTTCTCATTGTTCATAAGTTAATTCTCGGTTTCCTTGATTTCATTAGAATCAATTCAATAGAGATGTTTTGATAGGCTGAATAGTTACAGGAAAACAATTAATTTATTCATCCATTGACACAATGCCAAAATCTAGTGATAACCATAAAAATCAAAAGTCACTAGATTTTGAATATGGCACAATTCTTTGAGCATGACATATTGACCTGTGCCAGAAGAGCTTGAATATTGAGTTTGATCCAAAATTGAATTCTGCAGGTGAATTCAAGATTTCAATCAAAAAATCCCACATTCGGCAGGTCGACATTTAATTTTCATAATTTCTATTGATGGTGATTTTGAAATAATATATAGTATTTGCACGTAACTTTTAGGTTTACATATAATCAATTAATAATATCTCATACGAAACTTTTATGAAAAAATGATTCAGTATTTAGATATGTGGTGATAGTTGAACCAGATGTTAACCAACTTTTAATCTCATT
>JASGVX010000059.1 GCA_030054735.1 Methanobacteriota archaeon
GACCTAAGAATTTTGTACGTTTTAAGGAGGATTCAACTCTTCTACTGATGTTTTTTTCTACCATGGGAGATCAGAGAAGAGATATAATATTAATGATATTTAATGTCGACCTGCCGAATGTAGGTTCTAATATTTCACTCTGTTCTATTTTCTCCTCTTTGAGATGGGCTATATTAATATATAATTTTTCCAGGAGTAGTTGAGGCCTTCCTTTTTCAAACTCATCTAATGGATTTTGAATGAGCATTTAAAATATAAGAATTAAATTATTAATGGCAGTTGGTTAAAAACGAATAAGTAATGGAAAACCAATAAGTGATATCTGGCTCAAAAATAAAAAGCTTAAATGAGTGGAAAAGAAGAGAAACAGAAGTGATTTTGAACGGCTGTTCTCAAATTATATAAAGGAAAATTTCCATGAAAATAGTTATAGAAACACCCAAATACAGTTTTTCAAAATACAGAAAAACAGAAGAGGGTTATGAAAGAACTTTCTTTTCTCCCATCCCCACAATCTTTAATTACGGTTTTATAGAAGGCACAACAGGCCCGGACGGCATGGAAGAAGATGTGATTGTACTTGGCCCCCGTCTCCCCAGAGGGAGTACGCTTGAAAGAGAGGGTTTTGATGGGATAGTAAAGTTCCTTGATAATTCTATTCGGGATGATAAGAGGCTTGTATATATAAGCGGATTCTGCTCTCCAACCATACTGGCTTTCTATTTCAGGCTTTATGCCCTTTTTAAAATCTTTCTCTATGCCTGTCGCGAGAGAAAAATCACAAAATGTCGTTTTGAAGGGATTACACTCGATAGATTGAACTGATAATTAGACTGAGGCTTCAGTTTCCCTTTGTTCTCCGGATATTTTTCAAAGTATTGCAACAGATCGATAAACTAAACGCTTAAATGTACCTAAAGAGTGTCCATTTTTTTATAGTATTCGATTCATTTAGTTGCGTTATGAAAAGGATTACTTTTAGAAAACTACTAATAACTTAAAGAAGCTTTAAAAAAAAGGTGCTTTAAATATGCCTTTTCATGTGATGCTGATTCCTACTCTGGGCTGTCCCTCTAAATGTAATTACTGCTGGAGTTCTGAAGAAAAGTCCCCTATCATGAGCATTGAAACTATTAAAGAAGTAGTTGAATGGCTTAAGGTTTTCAGGCAGGACTCTGTTACTTTTACTTTCCATGGTGGAGAGCCTCTCCTTGCAGGGAAAGAGTTTTACAGGGAAGCCTTACCGTTACTGGCTGAAGGTTTAAATCCCAGACATATCGCTTTTGCCATACAGACAAACCTCTGGAAACTTACCCCGGAAATAGCTGAGATATTTGCCAGGTACAATGTTCCCATAGGTTCCAGTCTGGACGGCCCAGAGGAGCTTAACGACTTGCAGAGGGGAAAGGGTTACTATGAAAAGACTATGAGAGGATATGAAATTGCAAAGGCTTACGGACTTACTGTAAGATTTATCACTACTTTTACTTCTCATTCTGTAAAGTTCAAGGAAGATATATTCAATTTTTATCTGGATAAAGGTTTAACTCTGAAACTGCACCCCTGCCTTCCATCCTTAAAAGGTGACAACCCTGAAAAATGGGCACTTGACCCCATAGAATACGGAGAACTTTTAATTTACCTTCTTGACAAGTATCTGGAAAATATGGGTAAGATTGAGGTCATGAACATTGACCACCTGTGCAAATGTGTATTCACAGGCAGGGGCACTGTCTGCACCTTCGTGGACTGTATGGGAGATACTTTTGCAGTTGGCCCAGACGGAGGCATATATCCCTGTTATCGTTTCGTAGACATGCCTCAATTTGTTATGGGGAACGTTTATGAGCACCCTAGCATGGCAGACCTTGCCAAATCCGATGCCTGGAAGCTCATGCACCAGTATAAGGAATTCGTGGACAAAGAATGCGGCAAATGCTCTCATATCAGGTACTGTAGAGGAGGGTGCCCTTACAATGCTATAGTACCCACTGATGGGGAGATTAAAAGTGTTGATCCCCACTGCGTTGCTTATAAGATGATATTCGATGAAATAACCAAGCGCGTAAATCAGGAAATGTTCGGGTCCGGGGATATGGATATGTTTATGCCCCAGACGATGAGACCTTCAAAGCCCGGAATAATGTCTCTTATGCTTAAAAAAATTTGAAGATAATATCATCTGGAGTTGAGTTAGATTAACTCAATTCTCACATTTTATAAAGTTTCAGCAAACTTCTCTTGACCACTTTGCCCAAAAAATTAACAATACAGGCTGTCTCAAAACTAAAGTTAATTCTACAATTGTGTCAATTTTTTCTACTATAAGGTTAATTCATATCTAAATTTCTCTGTTTTAAGTGGTCATATTTTTAAAGTCAACGGTTCTCATTATCCAACCTACATTCGGCAGGTCGACATTAAAAGTCAGAACAATTTTCTTGATGTCGTTTTATGTCAATGCCAGTGTATAATTCCCCACTTTGGCCGGATTAAAATTCCCCAATTTCCAATCCTTTAGAAAAGTTTGATGTTTGGAAATAATGTTGACAGTGGAGGAAATGCTATTGATACGAGATTTGTATTCACAAGGCTTTTGCATCAGTGAAATCGCCCGACAAACCGGTTTTGACAGGAAAACTGTGAGGAAATATATTCAGCTGAAAACCTTACCTGAACCCCAGAAACGTCCTGGTAGAAAGAGCAAGCTTGATCCTTTCAAGCCTTACATTCTTGAAAAACTCAAAGAAGGTCCCTATACTGCTGCTCGCCTCTATCGTGAAATCAAAGAAATGGGTTATGACGGAGGAAAAACCTTAGTCAAGGACTTCGTACAAAAAGTCCGACCTGAGCAGGGCGTCTCTGCCGTGCTTCGCTACGAAACAAAACCAGGTGTACAGGCTCAGGTTGACTGGGGAGAATTAGGAACAGTTGAGCTTGATGGAAAAACGCACATGAAATTCTTCGAATAACAGGCACAAAAAATGAAAGTACATGGAAGCACTTTCATGCCAAATAAAGAAACTCTTTTGCTTCAACATGGTTCCTGGATATTCCAGAATGAGATATGTTGAATTTACATTGAGCATAGACACTCCCGCTCTTATCCAGTGTCATCTGAATGCTTTTGAGTACTTCGGAGGATTTACACAGGAGATCCTGTATGATAACATGAAGCAAGTTGTTATCAACAGAGCCTTAAAGTCATCAGATTCTGAATGGAATTCACAGTTTGAGGATTTCTTCAAATTCTTTGGTTTTATCCCAAGATTATGCAGGCCTTACTCTTCATTTATATTTTCCTTCTCTGTATTTACAAATGAAAATTCATCTTAAATCCAGCGAAAATTTATACTATGAATTCTATATTCTCATACAGGAGGAATAGCTATAACTGAAGAACTTAGTCACGATAACCTTTCCCATTTAATTGAGCACTGGATCGAACATAACGAAAGCCATATACAGAGTTTCAGAGAATGGGCTCAGAAAGCCAAAAAAGATGGTTTTCTCGAAGCTTCCGAAGGCATCCTTGAGGCTGCCAGCAAAGTTGAAGAAGCAAATGAGCTCCTTAGTAAAGCAAGGGAGGGGCTTTTTCATCTCCATGAACACAAATAATATGCAGCTGTGAAACTCCCATAGGAAGTTTTTAATTATTGTGTCGGGTTTTTTCCCGTCACTTTTTTCTTTGTCTTTTTTTCTTTCCCATTAGTCTTCTGTTTTTTCCGTCAGCTTTGCTTTCTTCATCAGTTTTTAACCTGCATATCCTCTCGGACAAGGAGAGATTTGATATTTTTTGGCCTAACTTCCGCCTATTTAAGCGCATAAGGCTCTTCTGATATCCTATTATGTGCTTAAACTTAAGCGCATGAATAATAAGTTCTAATTTAAAATCACAATCAGCTGAGATAGTAGATTAGTGAAATTAGATTTATGCACTTAAATTTTGGGAACTCAGGTTTTAACCTTAACTCCATAAGCAGTGCAGTCTTTATCCCAGCAAAAAATTTGTGAAAAATCGATTTCATAAGTGATTACAATGCCTCAAAATAATAATACCTACATTCGGCAGGTCGACATTAAAAATCAGAACATTTTTCTTGTTGTCGTTTTATAGTATCTCTTAGCTAGAAATGAGATTGAAAGTTGCTTAACATGTGGCTCAACTATTACCACATATATAAATACTGGATCATTTTTTCATAAAAGTTTAGTATGAGATATTATTAATTGATCATATGTAAACCTAAAAGTTACGTACAAATACTATGTATTATTTCAAAATCGGTATCATCAAAAATTATGAAAAATTAAATGTCGACCTGCTGAAAGAAGGATAATAAATTCAAGATCATATAAAACTAAGTCAATGATTTGGAGACACGACCCACATTTAATTAGGGAAGATTTTAACAAAATATTTTGGGCTTTAACCGTGCTTTAATGTACCATTTAAGCCGTTTAAGATTTTCATAGAATATTGTTTTAAAAAATAACATATATGTAAATACAAGAATTTATCCCCCTCGCCGATTTTAATACACGGCTAATTTCCTTTATTACCAATCTTATTTTTAAAAAAGCCTTCTCTAGCTTTGCTTTCTCTATTGCAGGCAAGATAAAATATTTGGACTCCTTTGCTAAATAAAATAGACATCGGGAGAGTTACGAGTAAGATATTTTTATATACTACAAATGTCTTTGTATAGCTGATGAGCTAGTCCGGGTAGCTCGGCGTTACCTATAACCCGAAATCGCCGATACGCGGGGGACGAAGCCAAAGGAAGATGCGCTAGAGAGATTCCAGCCTGAAGTTTCAACTGAGAAGCCCCGTCCTGCTTGGATGGTGCAGGTATGCGGACTTGCTGGAAAACAGGTTCTCATACCCTAACCGTGGAAACCGGTCGAGGCCCGGAAGGGAGCAGACTCACCGTGGGCAACCGTCGCTTGTGGGGTTGCGGGGTGGAGAAGAGACTTCGGTCAACTGGAGACTCCGAGGCACAACGACCTGAGGTGCGCTCATCACTAAACACACAATTATCTCTTTTTTAATCGTTTGTTTTTATATTTCTACTATAATCCTACGTGGTTGCTGCCTTTGAAGTATTCTCTCCGGAAAAGGTTAAATATATGAAATGCATTTTAGGAGGCGCGTTTATAAAGTTCAATATGACGAGATAGCCAAGCCCGGTATGGCGCGGGATTGCTAATCCCGTGATGCCCTGCATCTCGGGGGTTCGAATCCCCCTCTCGTCGTTTCTATTTTTAAGAAATTCTCGTATCCTCTCCAAATTGTATGGGTAAAAAGTAAGTTTCACATATTTGCTAAAATATTAAGGAATGATTCAAATATAATATCAAGGGGTTTGTTAACAGGAATTGTTATTGGGGGGAAATGGAACTATAGATCAATTCCCAAACTGAAATTTAGAACTTATATTTTCATCATTCCTAAATATGTAATCAAGCTGTAAAAACATGCTCTAAAGGCATATTTAATATTATAACTGTATGATAAAATAGTTCCATATTTTTCAGTTTGGAAAATTCTCCATTGAATTTGAAGAGGATACTTTCTTTCTCTTAATAATTTAGATGGATATTATTTGAAATAAATAATTTTAAATAATATAAAAGTATAGAACACATAAGTATTTATATACTTTATTATGTACAGCTATTAATATTTTCATAGTTACTTCAGACCTGCAAACTAAAATTTCAATATAGAACTGAGGTAAACAAAATTTCAGTTACACTAATTGCTAATGATTTTAAACATCTCTGCTTCTTGCTGTCCGTACACTACCTTATCAATCTGGTGAAATATTTTATGATGCGTGATATTAAACAAACGTTTCTGGAAGTAGTCCAGGCAATATTCCCTCTAGCTCTGGTAGTAATGTTACTGATGATTGTGTTCGTCGGGGTGAATTTAAGCGATTTTATTTCCTTTTTTATTTATATAGTCTTAACCACATTTGGAATGGCTTTTTTTTTAACCGGGGTAAAGATGAGTATGCTCCCCATAGGTGAGGCAATTGGAGCTGATTTACCCAAGCATAATTCACTGGCATTTATTGCACTAATAGTATTTTTGATCTCATTTTTCGTAACCGTGGCGGAACCTAATGTAAGTGTTTTAATTGAATTAATTGATTCAGCTTTCCAAGGTAGTATGGATAGAAATCTATTGCTCATTTCCATAGCCACTGGAGTAGGTTTCTTAATGATTATTTCTATACTGCGGATAGTTTTTGGAACTCCGATCAAATATCTATTTGCAGCATGTTATTCAATTATACTCATATTGTCCTTCTTCATACCCGCGGATTATCTGGCACTTGCTTTTGATTCAGGAAGCGTGACTACAGGGGCTATGAATATACCCGTTTTTATGGGGCTTGGAATCGGGATAGCTTCAGTATTGCAAAATAGGTCTGAACTTGATGGTTTTGGCCTAATAGGCCTGGCATCTATAGGTCCCATACTTAGCCTCATGTTATTACTGGGGGTAACGTATTTATGAGTTCAACTGGTGTAGGATTTTTTTCCATATTTCTTGAAGTTATTCAATCAATTGCTCCCCTTATAATTTTCTTCACATTATTCCAGATTTTATATTTAAAATTGCCATCCTCACAAATAATAAAACTTTATACAGGCTTAGTCTTAACCGCATTTGGTATGATACTATTTCTTTATGGTGTTTACAATGGCTTTCTCCCTGCAGGAACTAAAATAGGAGAATACTTCGGAGAATCTAAAAAAGGTTTTTTAATCCCTCTGGGCTTCGTCCTGGGTTTACTTGCCACTTTTGCAGAACCTTCTGTAAGAGTATTATGTTACCAGATCGAGGAATCCTCCAATGGTTATATACGATCAGACCTTATGCTTTATACACTTTCCTTTGCAGTTGCTACATTAGCTGCTATCTCAATGGCAAAAATAGTATATAGGATTCCATTTGTGTACATAATAATTCCAGCTTATTTATTTGTCCTTATCCTGTTATTTTTTTGTGACAAAGACTTTATAGGCATTGCGTTTGATTCAGGAGGGGCTGTAACAGGCCCGATGGCTGTATCTTTTCTAATGTCCATATCTGTGGGAGTAGCTACAGCCTATGAAGGTGCAGATCCTGTTGCAGATGGTTTTGGCCTGATAGCAATGATAGCACTTGCACCTATTGTCTTTGTTATGCTTCTGGGTGTTTATATGCGATTTAAAGGAGGAATAAATAATGTCAAGTGAAGAAGATTTTGTATTAATAGTAACAATTGTAAAAAAGGGCTGGGGTAACGAAGTAGTCAAAGCTTCCAGGAAAGCTGGTGCCCGAGGTGGAACAATTTTATTTGGGCGTGGCACGGGCATACATGAAATTAAAAGCATTTTCGGTATGATGATTGAACCTGAGAAAGAAATCGTGCTTACTATTTCTGAATCCAGCGTGGCGGATGCTATCCTGAAGTCTATTACTGAGACAGTAAAACTCGATGAACCTGGGATGGGTGTGGGATTTGTAGTTCCTCTAGCAAATGTATTTGGTATTTCTCGTAATTTCTGTGAAATCGAGGAGGAGTCAAAGAAAAAAACTTGAATCACAAATTAATGTTCAGGGGTAGTGGGTATGTTTCTGACATCGTATGCGTATTGCAAGATCAGAACAAAATTTTCAAATATCTTTTTTAAAGAAAAAGAGTTAATATTTCAGTGTTGTCTGAACCACTTAATAAATACCTGAGTTCCAAGAAAGCAATCTGAATACCATATAGAACTAACTTGAGCTACTAATATAGTAAATCAAAGAGAAAAGTAAGATACCCCTCCCTTTCGTCTTTGGGAGGAAGGGAGGCTTCTTGTTTTTAGTCCAGAGTTAATTTTTGTTTTTATTCGCTAGACTGAATTTCTCCTGTACTTCTAATGACGCTTCAGAACTTTCCGCGGCCGAGCTGTGCATGAGCACGTGCCAGGTGTCCGGCAGCCTGTGCCCCTATAAGTGAAATCTCTCCTGCAAGCACTGCAGAAGCTATGATTTCTGCAAACTTTCGCGAGTTTATGCCTGGAGAATCTCCTGCTCCTGCCACCCCAAGGATGTTCAGGCAGTCCCTCTGTGTCCCAAGTCCGGTCCCTCCACCGACTGTACCTACAGGAAGTGCAGGCAGGGTGACAGAACAGTGAATTTCTCCATACTTTGTAAGTTCCATATTCGTAATTGTTGTGCTGCCTTCGACAACATGAGCAGCATCCTGCCCACAGGCAAGATAAATAGCAGCGATGACGTTTGCAGCATGAGCGTTGAATCCTATTGATCCTGCTCTTGCCGAACCCAGCAGGTTTTTACTGTAGTTTACCTCATACATCAATTCCGGTGTACATTTGAGTGTTTCTTTGACTATCTCCTGAGGAATGGTTACTTCAGCAACTACCGTCTTTCCTCTTCCAAGAATAGTACTTATGGATGCAGGCTTTTTGTCCGTACACATATTTCCTGAAAGGGTAACAGGGTGTGCACCAAACTCATCTTCTATAAGGTGCATTACCGCATCTGTGGCTATGGTCACCATATTCATGCCCATTGCATCTTTTGTATCATAGGAAAACCTGAGATAGACATATGTTCCGGTCACAAAGGGCTTTACAGAGAGCAGTTTTCCAAACCTGGTAGTCTTTTCTGCAACCATTTTCATCTGTTCGAAAGTTTCAGGGCTCTTCACCCAATCATAAAACTTTTTGGCTCTGTCAAGGCTATCTAGCTTAAATACCGGAGCTCTGGTCATTTCGTCTTCAAAAACCCTTACGTTTGCTCCTCCTGACCTGGTAATTACTGAGCATCCGCGATTTACACTGGCTACGAGAGCTCCTTCCGTTGTAGCCAGAGGAATATAGTATTCAGCATTGGCATATTCTCCATTTACCTTCAGAAGGCCGGCAACTCCTAAAGGGATCTGAACCGCTCCTATCATGTTTTCGATATTTTTCTTTGTTGCGACTTCTACGTCTAAAGAGAAGTTCTGTATGTGTTCGAATTCAAGTTTTGCGTACTCCTGAATGGCAAGTCTTCGGATTTTCACGGCTGTTAGCGGGTCAGCAAACTCTTCAATCTTACGAAAGGCTATATCTCCGTCGAGAACCTTCTGTAAGAGAAGCTTTTCTTCTTCAGTAAGTTCATAATCTTCTAAAAACATGAAATCACCATTGATTATTATTCCTCCAAAGTTGAAGCCTTATAGTTTTAGGGTAAGGAGCGCTAATTCGAATATTTTACTCGTTTGAATATGGCACCTGTATTTTAAGATCCATTTTTATCCTAAATAACTGCATATTAACATATAATTCATTCCTCAAAACGATTTTTCAGACTATCTTTGAATCTCTGGAATCATTGGAATGTATCAAAGTCGTTATCTGTTTTTAACAAAGATACTTTGACGGTAAGCGGGCTTTCAGCTTCTAATGAATAATGAGCAGAAAAATTACTATAAATATCTTTGTAAAATTTACAAAAACAAATATTTTGAAACCAGTTAAATAAGTAGCTTTAAAAAGATGCTTATGAACAGTTATGGGGTATTAATTTTTAAGTATTTATTTTAAAAAGAATTTTAAAAAATCTTTAATATCCTTTAAAGTTGATTTTTGAATGAGCTATCAAGCTCAGAAATTTATAATCAGCTGGTTTTCCTCGCTGTATGTCAGAAAGAGCTCAGCCACATCTTTTGAGCAAATAAATTCAATTCCAGGGATCAATTCTTCCTTCTTAAGTCCGATCATATCTGAAGCAAGCTGACAGCATCGGAACTCTACTCCCATCTCTATGCATTCCTGAATCGAAACATCCTACTTGGGTGACCCTCTCGTTTTATCTTTTTTTGCAAGTAATACTCCCATCGGTCCCCACAAAATTACCAGAACGTCAAGTCCTTTAGTCCTATAGTACTTTGCAAACTTGAGAGTCTCTTGCGGGCTGGTGCTCTCGTACACCATGTTTTTTAGTAGCAGTAGTACTTTTTTAACTTTTGTCATAAGAAACCCAGTTCTGAATAATACTTTCTGAAACAGATTACCTTGATGTATATAAAGTTTCACTTGATAATCAGGAAACACCCAATTTTTTGTTTGATTTATATAACCTAGATTCGGCAGGTCGACATTAAAAATCAGAACATTTTTCTTGATGCCGTTTTATGGTATCCCCTGTCTAGAAATGAGATTAAAAGTTGGTTAACATATGGTTCAATTATCACCACATATACAATAGAAGGTGGTATGATGACAACTCCGGGGATAAAACTCATCCCACCGGCCAGAAAAAGCCCAATCCCTGGGGATTTTATGATATTAAAGGTCATTCGTTGCGCAAAAGTTACAAGACACTTTAATGAACTATTCTGCTTAGACTGTTTTTTACAGGTTTGCGACTTATCCCCATACCGGATTTAAGCCATCTTGAGCGAAGCGAAAAGGACAGAGGGTTCTATAATCAAAATTGGGAAGCGCAACTCTACTCTCACATCCACTCGTAATGCATCAAAACTTCAGGGTTGAAGCTCTGCATCAAACTGTTTTCCGTATACCCAAAAAAGAGGCAGCCCTCACAGTTTTCTACAATTTCTTTCCTTTTCTGTGCAGAATCCTTCCAGACTTTCTCAAAGCCGTCCTTCATCACGTTCCCTAGAGGTTCCTGATGTACCCTGCAGGTCTCGGCAGTGCCGTCATGTGTAACATTGATAATAATACCGCTTGCTCTACATTTGTAATCCATTTTTTCGTCCCTGACCAACCGTAGATAGGTTTTGGAGTTGATTATAGGGTATCCATGCTCCTTCATCTCTATTATGCGGTCAACGGTATTGCGGAATTTGTCTTTATCCCTGATCCCTATTTCTTCCCAGATTTCCTTGTTGATTCCAGGAAACTCGTGTACCGGCTCAAAAGAAACTTTTACACCCAGCTTTTCTGCGAGCAAAATAAGGGTTTCAATATCGTCCAGGTTTATTCCAGTGAGTACGCAGTTCATCAGGATTGGGTTTTTCTGTTTCTGAAGTTTCCTTACTTCAATAGCTTTTTTTAAGCCTTTCAGCAGAGTTTCGAAATCCATCCTCCGGATTTCTTTATAACTTTCTGTCCCGTCTACTGAAACGGAAAGATAATCCACATTCTCAAGCTCTTCCACTCTGTCATAGAGAAGCTTCCCATTCGTAACCATAGATGTGATTAACCCGAGTTTTTTTGCGTGAGCCATTATTAAGGGAAGATCTTTTCTTAGAAGCGGCTCTGTTGTCCAGGCATTATAGACTCCGATACCGAATTCTTTTGCATCGTCAAGAAGTCTGAAGATCTCATCTCTTGTTGGTTCTTTCCCGGATTCTTTCCTCCAGTATTCACAGAACTTGCAGCGCATATTGCATTTAGCGTTCACAGCATGAGAAAGGACGAAGGGCCGTTTTTTGATCCTTATTTGCCAGAGAGCTTTCGAAGCCAGGATAGGGTCAAAACGGGACATAGTAATCATTTTCTTTTATTAAACAGAACTGTTTTCACTCAGTATTAATATATGTTCTATCCATGAGCTTTTTTATTATATCTTTTTTGTAAGAGAACTGACTTTCCGCAGATGTCTACAAAAAATAACATTTTTCCTGATATCGTTTTTGGAGAATTATTCGAAAATTTGTATTAATTGTCTCAGTTGAAGCTTTGGGAATGGAAATAGAAAGTATTTCAATGAAGGCAAAAGGTCGAAAAAATCGGGAAATTTCAAAAATAAATGTTTGAGTAACCCGGGTGTATTTCAGAAAAACGATACCAAGAAAAGTTGTGAAAAAATGAAGGAAATCTACGGAAAGCCGGAGAGAGCATCAATATCAAATTAAAAGATAAGGTAGTCACATTGCAGAAAAAATAACTTAAAATTAGAAAATGCAAGCTTTTTGAGGGAAAAATATTTCAAATATTAATAAAATTTTTCCCGATGTTCATGTTCTCAAAAAAAGAAGCCCGCCCTGAGGCGAGCTGTAGATATAAGTTTTTGGATATATTTATCCGAAGAGTGCGCCGAGCCCGGCCATTCCGTCTTCTTCAGAGGTGTCTTCTTCTTCCTCTTCAGGCTCTTCGACAGGAGCTTCTACTGCCGCGGGTGCGGCTGCTGCAGGTGCGGCTGCTGCAGGTGCGGCTGCGAAAGCTGCCTTTGCAATAGCTTCTTCGATGTCCACGCCTTCGAGAGCTGCTACAAGGGCCTTTGCCCTGGCTTCGTTCACTTCGATACCGGCTGCCTGAAGAATGGCAGTGATCGCTTCTTCGCTAATTGCTTTACCAGCGTTGTGCAATAAGAGAGCTGCATATATATATTCCATCGTTAATCACCTAACTTTGTATTAGCGTAAATGTAAGTCTGTTCATCCGAAAAGGGCACCGAGTCCGGCCATTCCGTCTTCTTCAGAGGTGTCTTCTTCTTCCTCTTCGGGTTCTTCTTCCTTCTTTTCTTCTTTTGCTTCTGCAGGAGTTGCTACTGCGGCTGCTGCGGCTGCGCTTGCGGCTGCCCCAAGGACTTCTCTCAGGTCATCATCAACAGCATTTGCATCCTTGTCTGCTGCTTTTGATGCAACAGATGTCATCTGGACATGGGCTTTTGCCAGCAGGGCATCCATGACTCCAGGCTCAAGGATAACAGCATTAACACCAAGGTTCTTTGATTCTCCGTAGGCTTTTGCCAGCAGAGTGCCAATTGTTGCTCTTGTCGGGTATGCTGTGTTGACTGAGAGGTTGAAAGCGTTCTGAATTGCCCTGATAATGTCAGAGAAGTACTTGCTTTCATCAACTGCAAGGAGTTCCGGCTCGTAAATTGTCCCGTCATCATAGGCGGCTCTAAGGTCAAGACCTACAATAAGTGGGTATATTTCCAGCTTTGAAAGCATGGTGGCGAGCTTCCGCGGGACTGCCTCGCCTGCTTTACAGACAACTTTTGTTTCCTTTACTGCCACCTTTCCCGCATCTATTGAAGCAGGAATTCCCGCACTCTGGAGTTCACCCAGAATAGGTCCTGGCGGAAAACTGGTAGGCCCCTTCTGGACAATTATGTCCGCAGGAGCTATTGCGCCTCCTTTAATCGGAGAAGGAGTCTTTGTCTGCTCTAGCAGTTTGTAAAGCTTGAATGGACTTTCATTGGTAAATATCAGAGCAGTCTGCTTGTCCAAATATTTGTTCATATCGGGAATGTTTTCCCCGAGCTGGTTTAAAGCACGCTCTGTGAGGGTGTTCCTGGAGACTTTGAGCACTGCAACGTCCTTAAGATCCCGGCGAATCTTCTGGATCTTGCTTGCGAGGATACCTTCTATCCCTACCATCCCGAAAACCTTGTGGGACTGGATGAGTTCCTTAATGTTTTCTATTTCATCCTTTTTCCACTGCGGGATATTCTCGGTGTGATGCCTTTCTTCTGCCATTTACATCACCCTCTTTGATATTCCCATGGTTGTCGTGACGTAGACCGATCTAAGGTTATGCTTGCCCTTATCAAGGACACGCTCAAGCCTGGCCATAATAGTCTCGATATTTTCTGCAAGGTCTTCAGCGCTCATATCCCTTCTGCCGACAGGCACATGGAAGGTAAGTCTGTCTTTTGACCTGAGCTTAACTGCATTTTGCTTGCTCTTAATCAGTTCAGCGATGTCCATATTCGGCATGAGCGGGATAGGCATCTTACCTCTGGGTCCCAGAACAACACCAAGGTTCTTACCGATAATCGGCATGAACTGAGTTTCTGCAATAAAAAGGTCGCATTCGTTTGCAAGAATTCTGGCTCTGCTTTTATCAGCTGCCAGCTCCTCAAGCTCAACGTCAGAAATAACATACGCAGCACCGGCATCCTTTGCCTTCAGGCCAACGTCACCTTTTGCAAAAACACCGATCTTCAGCTCTTTTCCGAGCCCGTGCGGAAGAATTACTTCTTCATCTACTCTGTTCTTTGGTTGGTTCATGTCAAGGTTCTTTAAGTTAATCGCCAGATCCACGCTTTCCGAAAAATTGCGCTTTGGCGACTCCTCAATAACTTTCTTGACAGCTTCCAGTATATTCTTTTCTACCATCTTGTTCCTCCCCGTAGTGTTTGAACCTAATGTCCAGACAGCCATTCCGGCTTACTACGGTGGTCGTAGGGGCTCCCCTTCTCCGGGTTCTGTCACTCCTGACAATAAGCCACCAATAATGATCCTTTTAGTTATTCTAATCGAAAACTGTTCAAGGCTCCTGTGCTATTAGTGGTATCAGATTTAAAACTATTGGTGAATAGCCGGATTCAAAAGGCTGGAGGGGATAAAGGCTTACCACTCCTCACCTGCAAGCAAATCGTCAAATTTGCCTTCATCGAGTGCTTTCTGGCAGTCCTTTGCTTTCATTCCCTCTACGTTCACACCCATAGGTACACAGGTGCCCATAACCTCTTTCATTGTAGCTTTGAGGTCATAAGCAAGTACATCTTCCTTTTTCATACGGGCGATCTTTGCAACCTGCTGGATATTGAGGTTTCCAACAACATCGCTTCCTGCATTTCCTGACCCTTTCTGGATCCCAAGCTCTTTCATTACCAGGGATGCAGTCGGAGGGGTGCCTACTTCGATCTCGACATTCTTCTTATCGTCAACAATTACCTTCACAGGGACCTGCATTCCATTGTAGTCCCTTGTTTTTTCATTGATCTTTTCGACCACTTCTTTTATGTTGACCCCGAGCGGACCAAGTGCCGGACCTAATGGTGGTCCAGGATTCGCTTTTCCTCCGGGGACAAGTGCTTCAACAATACTTGTCATCTGAGTCTCACCGGTTTTTATAAGTATGAATTTTGTAGATTTGTTTCAATCCACTCTGAGTACTGGTGATTTTTATTAATAAGCTTGAATTTTCGGGATTCCTACCCGGTTCTGGCTTATTCGTTATCTTTTTTGAGTATTCTTACGGTATCGCCGCGAATCGTGATGGGGATCGGAACCACAGCATCGAAGAGTTCCACAGTAATTTCCTCATGCCCTTCGTCAACCCTTTTAACCCGGGCTTTTTCTCCCTTAAAGGGCCCTGAGGTGACTTCAATTATAGCCCCTTCTTTGATTCCGGTCACTACTGGTTTTGGCTTGAGGAAGTGTTCTATTTCAGAGATTGAAGAACTCCCCTTGATAAGGGTCCTTGCATGCGGGATTGTCTGGATTGCAATTTCTACAGTTCCGGGTTTCGGAGCCTCGACAAGGACATATCCTTTAAGCTCGTCAGGAGCCAGAATCGCCCTTATTTCCAGTTTCTCCTTTTTAACAATCCTGGCAAGTGCCATTGCAACGGACTTTTCCTGATTTGCCGTGGTCTTGATTACGAATATCTGGGAATCCTCACTCATTTGGCCACCCACTGGGGCAACATTGTCAGCAGTACGTATATTATAAACCCAATTGCGCCCACAGCCAGAATACCAGCACATGCAACTTTAGCAATGGTCAAGAACTCTTCCCTGGACGGTTTTTTCGTAAGTTTCAGGACCCTCAGGTGTGCCCTGATTGCCTGACCAACACTTTTTGTAGTTATATTCGGTTCTAACGCGGATTCTACCAATTAATTCACATCCAGGTTTTTATGTACATATTTAATTTTATTTTCGCGCAGCTCTTCATCTTCATGGTATATCCCCGAAGTTTGCTTTTTATTTCGCAAAGCATCGGATATTACTCCTCAGGAAGAACGGGCGGATTATATTATTAATTTCTATTATATGAATATATCACTGGCACGATTTTAATACATCCAAAAATTTAGACGCAGGACTCTTACTTCTATAAAACCCCTTATCATGTCAGTAAAAGTTCCAATTTTTGCTGCCGAATTGTATCGGCATCATACTGCATTTACCATAAAAATAGTTTTCGATTGGATTTATATTTCTACGTTCCTTCTTTTTAGTTTAAGAGGAGGAAAACAGTATCTTTCCAACCGAATGTTTTTATCCATTTTTACTTTTTCATTCCTCTGATCACTCTACAAAGTCAATTCCGTACTTATATGTGATGTTTTTATCGTTTCCGTGCCCATAAATCTGGGCAGAGGTAACTCCTGTAACCACTATCATAGTGCGCACCGTCTTTTCGAGGTTCGGGTCAACCTGGGCACCCCAGATCAGGCGGGCATTGCTGTCTATGCGGCTGTATACTTCCTGTACCACCCGCTCTGCTTCCGAAATGGTCATGTCAGGGCCTCCAACCACGTTAACAAGAGCAGAGGTCGCCCCTGAAATGTCCACGTCAAGGAGCGGGCTTCGCAGTGCCTTCTGGACTGATTCAACAGCTTTGTTTTCGCCGTCTGATTCTCCAAGCCCTATCATAGCAACGCCTCCGTTTTGCATTACGGTCCTTATATCTGCAAAGTCAAGGTTGACAAGCCCAGGCTTTGTGATCAGTTCGGTTATGCCTTTTACTGCTCTCATAAGGACATCATCCGATACTTTAAAGGCAGCCTGAAGCGGAAGCTTTGGGACCACTTCAATCAGTTTATCGTTAGGAACAACGATTACCGTATCGGCAACATCTCTCAGGCGCTCGAGGCCTGCTTCGGCATTTGTCCTTCTGACATGCCCTTCCACACTGAACGGGAGAGTTACAACTGCAATCGTAAGGGCACCTGCCTCCCTGGCAGCCTCAGCTACTATAGGTGCAGATCCTGTCCCTGTTCCTCCTCCAAGTCCTGCGGTAATAAAGACCATATCCGAGCCCTGGACGACCTTGTTAATATCATCAATACTCTCGATTGCTGCATCTTCTCCTATCTGGGGAAGGCTCCCGGCTCCAAGTCCTCGGGTTTTCTTTCTCCCGATAAGAATTTTTTTACCGGAGCGTATGTTAAGAAGGTGTTGAGCATCAGTGTTTATAGCAACAAGTTCTGCTCCCTCAATACTTTCGCTCATCATGCGCTGGATACTGTTTGAACCGCCTCCTCCACAACCTACAACCTTGATAGTTGTTTTAAGACTTCTCAGTATATCTTCAAGTTCAGCGTCCACTTCTAAGTTTTCATTAGAGTAATCAGAGTTCTCTCTCTGCCCGCCACGTCCTTCCAGGGCAGATCGAGCAAGGGCTTCTTCCACAATGGATCTCATGCTACTGTTTTCCTCCATTCTGCTGGGGTGATCATTTGATGGATTACATTAGAAATAACTATATTACAACAAGGAACAAATTATTTTAACCATCACATATACAGTTTACAATTTAATAGTTTTCCTTTTCTAGTTTTTGAATTTATACTATATATGTTCAATAATTTTATTAATGTTACTCTACTTCCCTATCCAGAGTTATATTCCTTGCTTTTGAGAACATTCTGGTTTCTTCTTTTTTTCTACCAGATCTTCTTTAATTTCTTTGCCTTAAATCTATATTTTTTTATTTTTTATATTTTTTGAGGCAGGTTCCTCTATTTTTATCTTTCCCTTTTTTTTCTAACTTTTTCCAGTCTTCCTCTTTATTTTTACATACGACCCGGCCTGTTTACACCAATTCTCTGTCAGGGTTTTGTTCAGGTTTTGTTGGTTTTTTACTCGTATTTTCTCCTTGAATCCAATAAAAGCAATTATATTTCCAGTTACGCTTTTCCTCTCGATTCCCCTAAGGTTATGCCAGTTGCAATCAAATGGGCAACCCTGAGAGGCTCAGGAATACTGCTTCTTATTGAAGTGAGACGGATTACCTTTTCTGTGCTCTTTGCCCCTATACCGGATTTCTGAACATAGATCGGAGTTCCGTTTCTTCCCGTGAACAGCTTTTCTATTTTGCCTGCTTTTTTTATTATGTCCCAGCGCGCCTTCCCATCTGAAAAATGTCTGAGAGCAGATTGGATCTTTTCAAAATCCGGGCAGGAACGCATGACTACAATCACAGGGAGTCCTGTCTCCCTGTAAAGCTCTTCTATATCGACAACGTTAAAGCCACCGTAGGTGATTCCATCAAGCATTATAACCCTGAGCTGGTCATAATGCCTGCTGTTCTTTATCATTTTGACTATTACCTCAGTAGCATCAAGCCCGTCTCTGGTAATCTCGGAGCGCAGGACTCCGTCTATCCAATCTCCTCCCCTGAAAACAGTCCCTACTATCATTACCTTTTCATTAAGAAGAGAAGAGTCATCTATGCCCAGAATTCGGACTTCGGGTTTTACATGAAAATCTGAATTCACAGCTACCTTTATGCTTGAATTCTAAAAATAGTTTGCCGGCTTCCCATGAAACCGCTTCAAGAGAATATCAAGGGAAACTGTGTCCTTTTGGCAAAAATGAACGTCTATGATAGGCTTCTTTTCTTATTTGCCTTTTATACGAACATGGTTTCAGGAAGGTTGCTAGGTATTATCTTCTGTGTATCCGCAGACATAGATACCTTTTCCACTGCTTCAAGGAACTCCTCCATCTCAACCAGTTCCTTATCTTTTCTGACAGCGAACATACCTGCTTCGGTAGCTATAGCCTTCAGGTCTGCCCCGCTCATTCCTTCGGTAGCTTTTGCAAGCTTTTTGAAATCGATATCTTCTGCAAGAGTCATCTTTTCGCAATGTATTTCAAGGATTTTTCCTCTGGCTTCCACCCCGGGCATCGGAACATGGACAAGCCTGTCAAAACGGCCTGGCCTGAGAATTGCAGGGTCTAGGACATCCGGCCGGTTTGTTGCTGCAATAATCCGAATGTTCTTTCTCTTGTCAAACCCATCCATTTCTGCAAGAAGCTGCATCAAAGTTCTCTGAACTTCTCTATCTGCGCCTGTCGTCTCGTTTAAACGCCTTGCAGCTATCGAGTCCAGTTCATCAATAAAAATGATACTGGGAGCTTTTTTCCGTGCCATCTCGAAGATTTCCCTGACCAGCTTGGAGCCATCCCCTATGTACTTCTGTACAAGTTCAGAGCCCACGACTCTGATAAATGTCGCGTTGGTTCTGTGGGCTACGGCTTTTGCAAGCAGGGTTTTGCCCGTTCCCGGAAGCCCGTATAGTAATACTCCTTTTGGGGGATCAATTCCTATCCGAGCAAAGCGCTCAGGTGAGATCAGCGGAAGTTCGACTGCTTCCTGAAGTTCCAGAATCTGCTCATCGAGACCGCCTATCTGGTCGTAATCCACTTCAACACTTTCGATAACCTCCATTGCAGCAACAAAAGGCTCTTCCGTTGAAGGGATAACCTCTGCAATGGCAAGCGTATGCTGGTTCAAGGCAACCTTCGCCCCGGGAAGCAGCTTTTTTTCGTCAATATATTGTGAGACGTTAACCAGAAACTGTGGCCCGTTACTGCTGCGGACAATAATTCGATCATTCTTGATCACGTCAATAACCGTACCAATGATCAGCGGAGAGGTTTTCATCCGATCAAGCTCTGACTGTAGCTTTCGTATCTCTCTCTCATACTTGATCTTCTGGTTCTCTAGATAGCGTTTTTCGGACTCTATCTGGCTACACTGCTCTTCAAGAAAACTGTTGCGGCTTTCAAGTTGCCTTACTCGGTCCTGGACGCTTTCAGTTGTTTCCCCCAGCTCTCCAGGTTCGATTCCTTCATACACAGATCCGGGCTTCACAAGGTGACTGCGCATGCTTTCATCCCTACTTTTGGTACTTTCGGTCATGGAGCTCCGAATATTATTTAAGTTCATACCGTATATAGCGTTTTCGAAGTGATCAATATGCAATGCGAAATATGTGGTGTAGAGATCCGCGGAAAGCCTTTATGCATTACAATTGATAACAGCGAACTTCAGGTCTGCCAGAAATGTGCTCTCTACGGGAAGGCCGCCGACAAGTGGACCCCGGTGTCAAGAAAAGTCTCTCCAGTAGTTCGTACAGTACCAAGAGCTGAGAAGAAACCTAGAAAGGATTTTTTCGATATTTTAAAAGACGAGCTCATGGACAATTATGATCATATAATACGGGAGGCAAGAGAAGCCAGAGGCTGGTCTCAGGAAGACCTGGCTGAGAATATCAAGGAAAAAGTATCTCTCATCAAAAAAATAGAACGAAGAGAAATCGTACCCGAAGATTCCGTTAGAAAGAAGCTGGAATATACCCTTAATATCAAACTTACAGAACGCGTAGACATGACTGAGCAGGAGGTGTCTCTTTTGAGGAAAGATACTACTCTGGGAGACATTGTCAAAATAAGGCGCAAGTAACCTGTGAGTTTTGACTGTAAAGCTTTAAACTGAGGTTCTGTTTCAGCATCAGTGACTGTTTCCGAAAGGCAAATCCTGCCGGAAATTACTGGCAGGGAGAGCTGGCGCCAGAAGAGGTCTTACTTTGAACCTCTTCAACTACCCGCTCAAGAGGGATGTTTAACTCAGCATATGGGTTTTTTCGTGTCTCTCTTCATAAATTTGATGTTTTTCAGTGAGTTATCAGGAACCTTCTGCTTTTTGAGATTTTTTATAAATATATTTTTATATTATTCTTTCCAGAACCGGACCTTCTGAACATTCTTAAAGCTCTATTTCTATATCATAAACCTTTTCCGGGTTCTCTTTGTGGATGACCCAGAATGGCTCTTCTCCATACGTTTCCATCAGTTTTATGGTCCTTTTAGGGATTGTTTTCGGGCCAAGTACCGCACCCGGTCTCTCTGGGTCATCGATATAATCAGTTTCCATCATAAAGCGAGTCCCCTCTTCAATTGCCTGCTCGATTGCCCCTTTAACCGCTATTAATCCTGGAAAAATTCCGAGTTCCTCACAGGTTTTTACAAGAGGAGGAGAATAGTGCTTGACCACCCTGTACATTTTTATCCCTGTTTTTTTTGCCCTTTCAGCTATATCCTGAAGTTCTGGCTCTCCAACGCTTTCTGTATGGAGCTGGACTGCACAGTCCTGTTCTTTTCCGAGAGAAAAGGCATGTTCCATTATCTCGTTTGAAGCCTCCCAGACTTCTGCGGGTACGGGATAGTGTGGGCGTCCGGACTTTATCCCTGCTGCAAGGCCTCTTTCCACATATCCTGCAGCAAGTTCAAGCCCTTTTTTCATGGTTTCTGTTGCTTCGGATAGTTCCATATATTCCGTAAGCTTTGAAATCTCAGCAGGGTGGATCCCAAGGACCGGAAAAGCTCCAACCCCAATCTCGCGGATTTTTGATGCTATTTCAACTGTCTCGTCAAAGACCGCAAGGTAATCCTCAGGTTCTTTGGCTGCAATCCCAAGAGACCAGCTTGGTTTGGAGACCAGGATTATATGCGTCCCGCCTGACCTCTGAAACTCTTTTACAGCTTCAAGGCCTCTCATTCGTGGGTCTATATGCATATGGTTGTCGGTGATCGGAATTTTAGCAGGCATGTTTATTTCCTCGAATGTTTTTTAAAAACCTTCTTCAACAGGCTGTCTCAAAAATAAAGTTAATTCTACAATAGTGTCAATTTTTTCCACTACAAGGTTAATTTATATCTAAATTTCTCTATTTTAAGGGGCTTATTTTTAAAGTTAAGGTATCTCATTATCCAATTGTAGAAATGTTTTGAGTTTTAAGACAGCCTGAATTACGGGTTTCTGACTCAAATGTATGATCGGATATAATTTTGGGACAACCTGTAAACTGGAAATTTACGCTATAAAATTGCTGACGAGAAAATGCCCAATATTATGCAGCATAATTAAACAGCCATGACACTAGTGTTGTGTCAATCTTCAAATATTTAATGATTCTGAATAGTTACAATTGAATTTATACGACATTTTACTGCTGACGCAACACTAGTGTTGTGTCAGTCATCAAGGATTATACTATTTTAAATTATTGCAAACGATTATATACGACATCTTAACGCTGATGCTACACTAAAATAATAAAAACCCCAATTATAGCCATGTACCATGATGAAAACATGAAAACCTTACTGTAGAGGTTGAACTTCCTGATCTCATGGGTGAGCATATAACTCTTACTATACATGAAAATAGTTTTTATATTAAAGCTTTCAGTGAAACTGTTGAAGATATGGGGCCTTTTTTCCTGGAAGGGCCTGCAAATCCTGAAAAAACTTTTGCAGTGAAAAATAATGGAATGCTTACGATAAAGGTCCCTTACAAAGAATGTTTTGTTTGCACAAGATTTGTTCCTATAGAGTGACCTCCCCTCCTCAAATTTCTTCGCCTGACGGCTCTTATTTGAAGAAGTGGCTCCCTTCAAGTATTTTCGCCAATGCTCCTTATATTTACTGTTTTCCTTTACTTCTTGTTTGCAGTTACTCTTTCAAAATCAATGATTTTCCTGTCATCTCTTCTGGTTTTGGGATTCCAAGGAGGTCAAGGATGGTGGGGGCAAGATCGGACAGTTTTCCATTCTCAAGAGCTTTTACTCCGTGATTTCCTGTGTAAATGCATTTTACGGGGTTTGAAGTATGGGTTGTATGTGGTTGTCCTGTATCCGGGTTTTCCATCTGTTCGGCGTTCCCGTGGTCTGCAGTTATAAGTGCTATACCTCCTGCTTTTATCAGGGCATCAACAACCCTACCCACGCAGTTATCCACAGCCTCTACTGCCTTTACTGCGGCTTCAAAAATTCCTGTATGACCGACCATATCCATATTTGCAAAGTTAAGTATAATTACATCATATTTTCCTGACTGAATCCGCCTTAATACCTCGTCCGTAACTTCATATGCGCTCATTTCGGGTTTGAGGTCGTAGGTTGCGATTTTTGGCGAAGGAATCAGGCAGCGGTCTTCTCCGTCATAGCATTTTTCCTGTCCACCGTTAAGGAAAAAGGTCACATGGGCATATTTTTCAGTTTCGGCAATACGGAGCTGGATAAGCCCGCGGTCGCTCAGCACTTTGCCAAGCACATCAGTTAATTCTTCAGGTGGGAACACAATGGGCAAATTCAGGGTTTCATCATACTGTGTCATGCAGACATAGTGGACTTTCGGGCGTTTATCCCTGGTGAAACCTTCAAAGTCGTCTTTTACAAAAGCCCATGTGAGCTGTCTTGCCCTGTCAGATCTGAAGTTAAAAAAGATTACCGAATCTTTGTCCTGTATTACTGACTCAGGATTTCCCTCCGGGTCAGTGACTATAGTGGGTTTTACAAATTCATCACTTTCTCCTCTATCATAGGCTTTAGAAACTGCAGTTTCGGCATCATGAGCTGTATATGGGGCGACTCCAAGAGTCAGTGCATCATAGGCAAGCTTTGTCCTTTCCCAGCGCTTATCTCTGTCCATTGCGTAGTAGCGACCCTGTACGGTCGCGATCTTCGCATTCCCGTTCTCTTTACAAAAAGCATCAAGCTCCTTGACATCTGCAAGAGCAGCTTTAGGAGGGACGTCTCTTCCGTCCAGGAAAACATGAACATATACTTTTTTTAACCCATTTTCCTTTGCAAGTTTTATAAGGGCATAAAGGTGGGTCATGTAACTGTGAACGCCTCCGTAAGAGACAAGCCCCATCAGATGCAGGCTTGAATCGTTGAGCTTCACTTTTGAAATTGCATCCAGCAAAACAGGATTTTTGAAAAAGTCTTCATTTCTGATAGAGACATTTATTCTTGTAAGATCCTGGTAAACAACTCTTCCAGCTCCTATGTTCAGATGGCCAACTTCAGAGTTCCCCATTTGACCTTTAGGCAGTCCTACGGCTTCTCCAGAGACTTCTAAAAAGCACCAGGGATGTTCTTTCAGCAGTCTGTCAAGATTCGGAGTTCTGGCTGCCAGGACAGCATTTTCTTCTTCATCTTCCCTGTAGCCCCAGCCATCAAGGATCATGAGCATAAGAGGTCTTTTTGCTTGAATCATATGATGCAAAATCCACACATGTTCATAAATAGGTTTTTATGAAACCCTATGCTAACTGTATGAAATTATATTAGGATTTGCGCAGTTGGACTAAAAAACATAAGCGGAAAAGACTTAACCGTATAAATCAGATTAATATTGACGAGTCCGCATGTGCCTGATTTTACTCCCAGCTGCGTAGTCCTATTATAATCACATCTCTGCTGGTTTACCTGAATCCTGCACTTGTCAACATATACGCTATAGCGTTCTCACTGCGCTGGCTTTGTCTTGGCGCTTGGCTTTTGCCACTGAGCTACAGCCAGTTATTTGGCACCAGGGACTATGCACGCTACTAAGGCTTAGTCTTCACGCTGGTACTATCATAGGAAACTGATGGCAGGCGCGGCAAAAGATCTCCAGGGCGGATACGTCAATGTATTTCCATACCTTGCTGTGCTGTCTGGGTTTGGCATTGTCGTGGCATTCATACATTTTTACAAGCACATAATTGCTCCTGGGTTACATCAGCTACTTTGCTAGCGCCGCAACTATGGCCTAATATTCAGAACCTTTGGCATCGGTGCCAGCATGAAATACATGATGGCAGGCGCGGCAAAAAATGCCCTGGGAAGGTTCGTTAATGTTTTTCACTATGCAGCTGCTCTTTGGGCAGGTATAATTGTGTTTTTTGTGCTGCTGAGATCGCCCTGGCAACCGCCTTCAGGACCTCAATCGATAAGATCTCAACTTAATTTTTTTTCCAGGACCTCAACTTAATTCCTTTTATCACTTCTTCAATTGCTGCATTTCCAGTTCTATTTTGCTTAAGCAATCGTTTTTCTTCAATTTAATCGCCGACGCTATCTTTTTTTGTATTTAATCGAATTTTTTATACCTGAATCTGTGTCTTAAAAGAGCTAAATTACTGTTTAAAGCCATATTACTCCGTTTTATTGAGCTGAAGTGTCAGAGAAATTATCAGTTTTCGATCTTCTTCTGTAGTTATAATCGCAAACTCTATAACTATTAACAATGACATATTTCTTCAAGGGGCGAAAAGTAAGCCTCAAAAACAGCAGATTATCTCTATTCAGTTCTGTCATATGTTTGAGATTATTTCCGGTTTAACGAAAGGAGGTTGGATTTCGTGAGTCAAGAGGTTAGAGATGTTACAAATATAAGTACTGTAAAATTAAAGGATTTAACTGCAAACCCTGCTCCTCTGGGTTTGATGGGTTTCGGAATGACAACTGTGCTTTTGAATATTCACAATGCAGGTTTCTATCCGATGAACGCAATGATCCTTTCTATGGGCATTTTCTATGGTGGATTGGCTCAGGTTATTGCAGGGATCCAGGAATGGAAAAAAGGTAATACGTTTGGAGCCACAGCTTTTACATCATACGGGCTTTTCTGGCTCACACTGGTAGGAATTGTCCTGATTCCCAAGTCTGAAAGCTACGCAGGGCTGGCAACAGAGTCGTTCCCATTTGCTGCATACCTTTTCATGTGGGGAGTTTTCACCCTTTTCATGTTCATAGGCACACTAAAAGGCTCGAAATCTCTCTCTGTTGTTTTCCTGACCCTTACAATTCTGTTCTTCTTGCTGGCTGCAGGAAACTACCTTGGCAGTGAATCAATACTCGTAATTGCCGGTTATGAAGGAATCCTCACAGGACTTACCGCAATCTATACTGCCCTTGGTCAGGTGTTAAATGAGGCGTATGGGAAAAAGATAATCCCTCTCTGAAAAATGTATAAAGTTTCAGGAACGTTTTTTCGTTCGAGAATGTTTTCGGGCTTTTGAGCCCTATTTTTTTATATAATATTTTCATACTCATTCATTTTATATTGCTTATTTAGCATGAAAGTGCTTCCATGTACTTTCATTTTTTGTGCCTGTTATTTAGAATATTTCATGTGCATTTCATATCTAATTCTAATATGCAATTTCAGTAGTTCACTAATTTTTTACTTTTCCTTAAACGATGTTTTCCGATACCTTTATATACTATGAAAACGCCGCCGTATGTCTCTTTTCACATCTAAATCTAGATATGGTTCAAGAATCGAA
>JASGVX010000060.1 GCA_030054735.1 Methanobacteriota archaeon
TAAAGACAACAACAGTTGCTTTAAGGCTTCAAGTTCCATTTTTTTACCCCAAAATACGATATAAATAAATTGAACAACTATTATATTTTTCCTGTGGTTGAAAAGCCATAAGATTTGAAGAGGATACCATTTACTTGCTAAATTCCAGGAAACCGAAAGTAAAAACCTATCAGATATCCCCAAGGCAATAAGTGTAAAAGTCAGTTATGAAGGGCCTGTAGAAGAGGTTGATAACAGCAAGCGCAAAAATCACATTTTAATGAGTTCTTTTTTACTGAAGACTTTTATCTACGCTCTTGTCCTGGTTTTCCTCCTTGCAGCCGTTGCAGTCGTTTCTCCGGGACAATTAGAAGCTATATGGCTGGAAAGTTTAGTTAACTTCTTAGATTAAGTGATGTAACAAAAGCTAACAGGCACATATCCATCCAAATCCTCTTATTTTGCTGTTTCGGGAAGCTTTGAAAGCCCTTTCTCAATTTCCTCTATTTTTTCAAAAGAAATTCCAATGGGAACTTCAAAATCTCCGTATCCACTGTGCTTTCTCGACCCTTTACACCCGAAGGATAAACCAATGCCCTGTTCTAGAGCCAGCACAGTACAGTCTCCACAGATTGAAGCTGCACCCATTGTATCCATTACTGTCCTTTTTCCTCCTGAATATGCGTTTGCCTGGACAACTCGCATAGCTCTCTCGGGTTTAAGGAAGAGGATAAGCAGATCAAAATTTTCCCTGTTAAGGTACAGGGGCTCGATCACAATGGAGCAAAACTTTCTCTTTAATCTTGGAAGGGATACGGCTGCTTTTTCTGCAGCCTGTGCATTCCTGTACCTTCCGGACCTGAGGTAATATTCAGCAGGGCTCTTTTCGGAAAACCCCAGGATATAGTCTCCGGGAGAACAGCCCTGTCCAGAAATTCTGAATTTCTCCCCCATGCGGGCTTTCTGCACAAGTTCGCAAAAAAGGAAGCCGGACTTCTCTGAAAAATCTTCTCTTCCTTTTCCGGCCATTTTTTCTTCGTGAGCCGTTTCCTGGAATGGTACTGTTTTCTGGAAGGGCACTGTTCTATGAAGCCCTTCTTTCGTATCCCCTTCTTCTATTTCAAATGTTATACACACAGGCTCTCCAGTTTCCATCAATCTCTTAAGTTCCGGATATCTTGAAAACGGCACTCCCTTTCTTTGCATAGAGCCCATTCCTTTTTTACTGCTTACTTCTGTTTTTGCTTCTTATTTCACTCAAACTTCGCTTTTACCGAAGTAAAGACCGGGCCTCTTACATCTATCTTTTTATTTTTACCTGTGATATAACGCTGGGCAGTAGGGCCTATCTTCAGGTTAATTTCAGAGGGGACCTTGACAATCCTTACCCTGACAATGTGCTCATCTGCTCCGGACATTGCAGCTTCTTCAATTTCCCGGGCAGCCTGGGCTGCAAAAGCCTCTATGAAGAGGATGCCTGCCCTTGCCGAGTGGTTTTCAAAGGCTTCCTTCCATTTCTTATTATTCGGGATTCCCAGTATGTCTCCCTGATAGGCAACTACCTCGTTGAAAGCGGCAGGTCCGCAGAGCTTTGTATTCTCTTCGGGTTCGATCACGGAAACCTTAACCTTTCTTCCGCAAACTTCTCCTTCCCAGGCAGGGAACTCGCAGGGGCTTGGCTGCTCTCCATGAAGTTCGCACTGGGCAACCACGGTAGACGCAATTTCCTGTCCTTCTGGGGTTTGAGGCATTTTGTCTACAAAAACCTGCTTTGCAAGCTCACTGTCCAGCATTTCCCATTCGCTATACTGCGGGATCTGCGGGTAGGTTAAAGAACGGACGTCAGGGGCATCGTGCAGGATCATGGCAAGCCTTTCAACTCCAAGCCCGAGGTTCATTACAGGATACGGGATATCGTATTCTGCAAGGGCGGTTGGAGAGTATATGCCAAAAGTTGCAACTTCGATCCAGCCGTCTGAGTATTTTGAGTTAGAACCTACCAGTTTCGGGTGGAAAGCAAAGACCTCAGTCTGGGTGTCAGGCACGTAATATTTACTGCGCTTCTCGTCTTGCCTGAAAAGGAATTTTTCGAACCCGAACTGGGAAAGAAGCCCTTCTGCAACTGCCTTTCCCTGGTCAACAGTCACATTTTCATCCATAATCACGCAGGAAGCTGAATAATAAGTCATAAGCCTTGAGGCATCTTCCTGCTGTTCGCGCCTGAAACAGCGGTCTATGGAGAAGAAATGGAAAGGAGGCTCTTCCCTCTCAAGGAGGGCTCCAAGGGAAATAAACCAGCCGCTTGTCATGTGGCTGCGCAGGGTTTTTGTGCTTGCCTGTGGGACAAGCTCTTTAAACTCAGGAAAAACCTTTTCAATCATGTCAACTACAAGGGCATCTGAGACTCCAATGGATGCCGAGATTTCGGGAACCAGGTCGTCTCCTTCAACCTTTCCTTTTTTATAAGCGTGAAGGACTTTCCTGATTTTATCTATACCTTCTTCTCCTATATCACCCAGTATTTCACCAATCTGTGCAATGCGCTCGTCAGAGATTCCTACATTGGGTCGGGGCAGGCCTGCAAGATAGAAACAGCGGTCAAGGACGGCCAGGGCTTCGCTTCCGAACTGTTTGTGTACCTCTTTATCATCAACTATTAGAGGGTTCATCATCTCTTCAAAACCCATGCGCAGATAGGCTTCTCTAAGTCTCTGGATTGTATCATAAACAGGGTGAGCCTTCCCATATTTCAGGCTTGTTCTGGGATAGCGCTCGTTAAGAGTAGGGATTTTGACCACTTTTTTGCCTTCGTTCCAGGCAAGGTCAAAGTTTTCCTTTGCATCTTTTTTTATTTTTTCAGGATCAAATTTCATGGGTATCCTCTTGCGATTAATTACTGGAATTTGGATCTATCAGATCCTTAGGGTTTTATCGTTTATATGTATATTTTGAACTGTTCTGCAATTCTATAAGGACACTGAAGGGGAGAATCGTTTTTAATCTGATTTTTTTATATAACCTTCTTTCGGCAGGTCGACATTTAATTTTTTATAGTTTTTATTGATGCCGATTTTGAAATAATACATAGTGTTTGTACGCAACTTTTAGGTTTACATATGATCAATTAATAATATCTCATACTAAACTTTTATGAAAAAGTGATCCAGTATTTATATATGTGGTGATAGTTGAGCCACATGTTAGCCAACTTTCAGTCTTATTTCTAGCCAGGGGATACCATAAAACGAAATCAAGAAAAATGTTCTGATTTTTAATGTCGACCTGCCGAAATAATTACCCTGCATCAGGGCTTCTCTAATTCTCCTGAGTCTGAATTTCTTTTATAACTGGACTCCAGGCTCTTCATTGCAAACTCAAGTTTTTGCCGTTGAATTGCGTTTATTACATCGCCGCGCGTTTTTTCTATCAAGGAGCGGGATATATCAGTTTTTCGCCTGAGCCCGCCTGTGATCGCATCAGGATAGTCAAAGTCCATAAGGGTTGCATGGATATTTTCCATTATGCCTAAAAACACTTCGGCTTTTTCAAAGGCATCTACTCTTATAAGGTCAAGAATGTGCCTTCTGAGCTCGCCCACTACATCGCCAAGCCCGTTAAGGTAAGCAGTATATTCAACTCCAAGCTCGTCCGGAGAAGGAAGACTCTGCATCTTTCCTTCATCCTTCAGCAGTCTGTAAAGGACTGCAACCTCCGAATACTCCTGCTGTGCTTGTTCTACAAATCCGGCATGGTAAATGTCGGCATGCTCTTCAAACAGGGCTTCAAGATTTTTTAAAGCTTTTCCAGCCGTTTCTATGCTATTATTTGCCTTTTCAAAGTCTTCCCCATGCAGAGCAGAACTTGCTGTCCTGCATTCTCTAACAATTTCCCTTGAAATCTTCAGTCCTTCTTCTCTGATCCTGTCTTTAACTTCCAGATTCTCCCTTATCCGATTAGAAATTTCTTCCAGCATTACCTTTTACCCCCCATAACACTTTACAATTATATTGCACCGGTTTTCTATACCACTAGTTCACTCTATTTTCATACGTTTACACGTGTTTTTGGTTTTTATGCTTTTCAGGCTTTCAGAGCTTTATTTCAAAACCTTGTTCTGGTTGTGGATTACCCATAGGCCCGGTCTTGCAAGGCAGTGCTGCGAATTTGCTGTATATTTGAAGTCAAGTTTTTGTGTACATGGGAAAAATTGATCTCCCGGTATGTAATCTTCTGCACAGTAACTTCTTGAGATTCGTGTTTTTACAGAAAAATCGTCACACTGTCAGTTGCAATGTACAATTTTTATTGCCTTATTTTATCGCTTTATTTATCGCTTTATTTTATCACCTTCGTATTTCGATTTAATTTTTTACTCTGTATAAATTGATTTTAAGGTCATTTACATCCTTATATCTCTTTTTATCTCTTTATTTGTGTATAAACTTATCTATATTATTTACTCTGTAAAGGGTGAAAATTCAGGCGAAAATTCAAGATAAATTTAAAATCCGATTCCTAAAAATCCGAATCCTAATAAAATAGAGAGAAAATAGGGAGAAAATAAAGAAAAAAATAGAGAAAAAAATAGAGAGAAAAATAAAGAAAAAATAGAGAAAAGACTAAAAAAGGTTTTAACCCTGGGTTTTATCTTTTCGGTATCCTTTACCTCCAGTTAATTCCAAAATCCGATAGATATAACTATCAAAACTGCCAGGCCACTTTCTTTAAGGTTCTTTTTTTAGAATCAGATTAAACTGGATTTTTTTACAGAATCGTCTCTGGAAACTCATCTGAGATTTTTTTCTTTCCGGGAGCCAGGTTTTTTCTTTAAGTTGCTCTCGGGAAAAATCTTTTTGCGGGATTAGAAAATTCTTTTTTTTTACTTTTCTTTACTTTACTCATCTACTGGAATGGTTTCGAGCTGGCTTGATAGATTCCAGATCAGAGTCCTTGTGTGAAGAGGAAGATTCGGGTCGTTGCTTATATCTTCGAGAATTGAAATGCTTGATGCTGCTCTAAGGAAGAGAGGTTCGGATTCGTTGATCAGGATATCCATGATTTCATTCACAGAACGCCTGATATTTCTTGGAACTGAAGAGTCACTTGTTATACTATCCAGGACTTGAAGACATTGTCTGATAACTTCTGCCGAATCATTTGATGGCATTTAATCACCTTCGCAGTCAATTATGATGTAAAAATTAGAGCTAACAAATTATTCTAAGACAGGCTTGTTATATAAAACATTATCGCTAATCCCTGAAACCGGTTGCTTTGCTGTCTTCATTCTTCGATTTTGTCTGTAAATCTTTTCTGCTTTATGTGTTATAAAGGTAACTTCATATAGAGGAAGTTACAGGAAAAATCTTATAATACAAAAAGAAACTGTGCAAAAAGGAAGGTTAGGCATATGGATTCTGAGAAAGACAAAAAAGTAAAGAGAATAGCTCGTTTCCTGGAACTCGGGGGCACAATGCTTGCTGAACACTGCAAAATCTGTGGAGCTCCTAAGTTTCGTTATCAGGGAATGGTAATCTGCCCTATCTGTGATGTTCGGGAAGAAGGGGAGGAAACTCAGGCTCCTGAACCTGCGGCAGAAGTCCAGGCTCCAGAAGCCAGACCTTCTACTGAGAAAGATAGATCATCTTTTGAGAGCAGAACGAAATTTCAGGCACGCAGACAGAAGCCCAGGTTCGGGCAAAGAACACCGGAGGCCGGAGAGGAAGAAGAAAAAGCTCTCCCATCTGCGGCAGAAGAATCCTCAGAAACTCCTTATGAAAGCGAAGAAGCGGAAAGGACAGTTCCTGAAATTCAGGCTGTACCTGCAGTCCGGGCAGAGAGTGTGGAAGCGTCCGGGGTTTCTACAGTTTATGGGAATCGCGAAGTTCTGGAAAACCTTCTCTTTAAAAAGATGGTCAGTATTGCAGCTTCCCTGCAGGATGAAAAGAACCCGCGCAGCATTGCTGAACATTTAGAGCTGATAGAAAAAGGTATTGGTCTCGTAGAACGGCTAAAAAAAATATAATGGCACGATTAATGGAAATAGAGGCTAGCATATCAGGGAGTTCGATAAGTCCTGAATTTTGATTGCAGGAATTTTACAGCTTATCCTTTATACTGACTTTCGAGAACTTCTCTTATTCTGGCCGCTGTTTTTGGTCCTATTAACTTTACTTTCTTGAGCTCTTCCATATCAGCCTGCATAACAGCTTCTACCGAGCCAAAATGCAAAAGAAGGTTCCTGGCAGCTTTTGGCCCTATACTCGATATCGAAGAAACAATGTATTCTTGCTGTTCTGCAAGGGTGCTGGCAGATTTTTTTCCGTGAGGATTGATTTCGTGCTTATTTTCCGTCTGCTCCCGCTTTGCAAGTATTTTCAAAATAGAAGCAGTCTCTTCTTCATCCCTTGAATATAGAATGGACACTCCAAAATCGATTGCAATAGAAACAAGAGAGCCGTAAATAGCATTTGGTTTGATCTGCCTGGATGTGAAAAGGTCTTCACCTTCAATTATCAGGACAGGTTTTTCATAAACTCTCGAAAGGTCGGAGAGCTGGGCAAAAAGATTGCGTTTTCCGCCAATAAGGGAGCTTGCAAAGTCATCCGTACGTTTTCTTTCTACTGCAAGGCGATTGCTTACAACATAATCTCCTATTTCGAGAGCCATAAATCTGAGTTCGACTCCAAGCCTGTCCAGAACTTTTGCAACTCCACTCTTTGTCTCCCTGTGGTCGATTACGATTTTAAGGGCTTCGGTTGAATTTTCTCCCGATACGGCTCCAAAATCCACAAGGGTTTTTTGCCTTTCTTTTATGTTTTTATCTCTATTTCCGATTTCTATTTCTTGCAATTCTGGATTTGAATCTGTTTTTGAGTCTGAAACAGAGGAGAAGCCTTCAAAATCCGAAAGTTCTGAACTTTTCTTTGAAGTTTTTGGATCCAGGACAGATTCAAGTCCGTGCATACTGCTCAGCATCTTTTTTTCCTTGTTTTTGCTGCTCCAGTAATAAGCCTCGTCTCTTGTACCTTTTGTCAGCAGGACAGTCACCCTGCCCTTATGCTGCCTTCCTGTCCTGCCTTTACGCTGGATGCTCCGGATCTCCGAGGGAACTGGTTCGTAAAACAGGACAAGGTCTGTGGAAGGGATGTCAAGCCCTTCCTCGGCAACCGAGGTAGCTACAAGGACATTATATTCCCCGTCTCTGAACCTGTCCAGGATTTCAACCTGCTTCTTTTGACTAAGCCCTTTATCCTTATAGCGTGAACCCTGCCCTATAAAACGGACAGGATTAAGCCCGGAAACTTCGGAAAGAGCATTCACTACCATTTCAGCGCTGTCCCTGTAGTTCGTAAAAACAATTACTCTTGATTCCGGGTTTCCTTCAAGCTGTTCGCATACAATTTTCTGTGTAAGATTGAGTTTGGGATGTTCGACGTCGCATTCTTTTATCCTGTATAGGGTTTTTCGCATATAATGGTCGTCCATCAATCTTTTTGCAGCCTTGCTCGAGCCGCTGGAAGAGGCTTCAGCATCCAGTTTTTCCAGGTACTTTCTGAGAGCTTCAATTCCCTGGGTTTCTACCATTTCCACTGCATGGTTCACCTTCATCATTTCTGCTACTACAGACATGGCAGAATAAATTCTAGGGTCCCCTCCTATTCTTATTTCGCCCTGAAGCTTTTTCTGAAGGAGCAGAAGGTCTTTTTTAGAGACATATTTTCCACTGCCTGCAGAAAAACCCATATTCCTGATAATTGCAAGCCTGTCATCGAAAATTTTCTCAAGATAAGCCCGGATTTCTGCCATCTCTTCAGGAAGATTGACATGGAGCCATTCAATCTCTTTTTCCTGCACATAGGGTCGGACATCCCTGTCTTTTTCCGTTTTTACGGCTACGTTCTGTACATGCAGGGCTTCGCAGACCTCTGAGATTTTCTCATCCGAACTTCCAGGGCTTGCGGTAAGTCCTAGAACATGCGGATTTTTTGCGCACTCAAAATACTTCTCCGCAATAAAGGTATATGCGTAATTTCCAACTGCCCTGTGGGCTTCGTCAAATGTAATATGGCTTACGTCTTCAAGGCTGATCCGTCTGGTAAGAATATCATTTTCAATTACCTGCGGTGTGGATACTATGAGTTTTCCCTGCGCCCAGAGCCTTTCTCTTTCTGCAGGGGAAACGCTGCCCGTAAAAGCAAGAACCTCTTCTTCGGGAAGATCCATTACTTTTTTAAAAAAAGCCGCGTGCTGCTCAACAAGGGGTTTCGTAGGAGAGAGAATCAGGGCTTTTCCGCCGAAACGCTGGAGTCTGGAAGCAATTACAAAAAGAGCTATAATTGTTTTTCCTAGCCCTGTAGGGAGGACAACGAGGCTTGAACCTTCAAGAGCTTTTCCTGCCAGGTTCAGCTGGTAAAGCCTCTGCTCAACTGCGTTAGGCTTTATCAATGGATGCTTCATGTATGCCGGTTTCTCAGGAAATAGATTTTTGTTCATTTTGATTCAGGTTAATTTTTCAGCTTTATTTCAGGTTAATTTTTTCAGCCTGTTTTTTCAAGGTCATTTTGTTTCAAGGTTTTATTTCGATTATAAAAAAGTAATAAAAAATTAAATATTTTGCTGCAGGCTTCTTCAGCCCACAGCTCAGGAACTGGCAATATTCTTAATCTTAGAAGTTAAAAGGCTTGCCTGCGGATTCGAAATCTCTGCCCCTGTAAATCAGTTCATAGAGCACATTTTCGATTCCTTTGATGGGAGCCCGGACCTGGCGCATGGAGTCCCTGTCCCTTATTGTGACAGTCCCGTCCTGAAGGGTGTCATAGTCAACGGTGACTGAGTAGGGAGTTCCTATTTCGTCATTTCTCCTGTAGCGGCGTCCGATAGTCCCGGAGTCGTCATAGCTGACAAGCAGCCTCTTTTCTCTGAGTCTAAGAAGAATCTCTTTTGCCGGGTCTGCAAGCTCTTTTCTGGTAAGCAGCGGAAGGACTGCAACCTGAACAGGGGCGATTGCACTTGAGAAGTGCATTACAAGGCGCGTTTCTTCTTCGCCTTCTCCTTCATTTTCATCCTTTGCAGCTTCTGGCCCTTTATCTGCCTTTTCTTCGTTTTCTTCAACTTTAAGTCCGGATTCGGCTGCCTTCTGAGCAAGCTTCTCTTCGTCAAAGGCATGTTCCATGATCCCATAAAAGATCCTGTCTATTCCGTAGGAGGGTTCAATCACGTGGGGGATAACATTTTCTCCGCTAACCTTTACAGTCTCTTCGGCAAAGTCCACCACATCTGAGCTGACAGTCAACTCTTCCCCGTCCACGGTAACTTTGATCTGGCTCTTTGAGAGCTCTTCTTCAGAAAGCTGTTTTAAGGCATCTGCTACGGCTTTTGCTTTGCCCTTGAAGAGAGGGCCGAGTTTGCCCATGTTTGGTTTTACAACAAAGCGGGTCAGCATTTTAGGCTCATCGTATTCCACATAGACGTAAAGGTCGGTCTTGCTGACTCTTGAATGGGCTTTGAGGTCGTAGTCTGTCCTGTCGGCAATGCCCACGATTTCAACCCAGCCGAAGCGGTCTGTTGCGATTTCTGCGTCCCAGCAGTCAATTGCATAGTGCGCCATTTCGTCTTTCAGGTGCTGCCTGAACCTGAGCCTTGCAGGGTCGATGCCTACCTTTGTCAGGAACTCGTTCGTGAGCGCAATGTTGTAACCCAGCATTTCGTGGGCAATGATTCCCTTTTCCACGGCCTCTCTTACCGTTGTCCTGAATGCTTCGCCCTTCTGCTGCGCCTCCTGTGAATAAAGAGTAAGCTCACTGTCTGCGAAGCGCTCAAAGTCGGGGTGTTTTTTGTTCCTGGGGTCTGTAAAGATTTCACATTCAGCCTGCGTGAATTCCCTGAGCCTTATCACACCCTGCCTTGGTGCGATCTCGTTCCTGTAAGACTTGCCTATCTGCACTGCCCCAAAAGGCAGCTTATCCCTGTAGAACCTGGACAGCCTCTGGAAGTCCACGAACATCCCCTGTGCCGTTTCCGGCCTGAGGTAGCCCTTCCTTCCGGTCCCGGGACCGATTGTGGTCTTGAACATCAGGTTAAATTCATAAGCGTCGTTGAGTTCTCCGCCACATTCAGGGCAGGTGATCCCCTTTTCCTTTATGACCTGTGTGAGCTGTTCTGCACTCAGTGTCCCTGCCGCAGCCATGATGTTTTCCACCAGGTGGTCAGCCCGGAAAGCCTCTCCGCAGTTCTTGCATTCGCAGAGAGGGTCAGAAAAACCTCCAACGTGCCCGGATGCAATAAAAACGTCTTCAATCCCTATGGTCGGGCATTCAATCTCCATATGCCCTTCCTGAATAACGTAAAATTCTCTCCATATCTGTTCAATGCGCCTCTTTAGCGTGCTCCCGAGAGGCCCGTAATCATAAAACCCGCGGCTTCCGCCATACAGCTCAAATGAGTTCCATAAAAACCCGCGGCGTTTTGCCAGCTCGAATACTTTTTCGTACTTATCCATTTTATAAGTCCTCGTGATATTGATTGGGGGATAGAGGATAATCGTGAATTTTTGATTTCTTAGAAATAATAGATGGATAAAGGGAATCATTATATTAAATTTGCACTGCTCTGAAATGAATAAGGGAAAAGATGATTGAAGTAAGTGGAGGAGAAATTAGTAGTTTTGCAATTGTAATAACTAAGACTTATGAAAAAAAGATCCAGTATTTATATATGTGGTGATAGTTGAGCCACATGTTAAGCAACTTTCAATCTCATTTCTAGCCAGGGGATACCATAAAACGGCATCAAAAGAAACGTTATCATTTTTAATGGCGACCTGTCGAATGTAAGATTGAAGCCCGAAAACAAAGTTTTTACATATTTTTCAGACTCCCAAAAACAAAAAAACCAAAAATCAAAAATTCCCATGAAAATGTTTCATGGGAACAAAGATTTAATTTCACCGGATCACATTTTTACCGGACCACGTTTTTTTGGATCACATTTTTTCAGATCACGTTTTTTCAGATCACGTTTTTTCAGATCACGTTTTTTTTCGGATCACATTTTTCAGCGTATTGTCAAATACCCTGTATCAAACCCTGAAATTGAAGATGTTTCCGATTTCACGTTTGTCCTGAAAAGCTTGCGCCCTGCTTTAGTCCCTTCAGGAACAGACACTTTTACCGGAAGCAGAACTTCTTCTCCTGCTTTCAGAGTTATAGTTTTCTCAGTCCAGTCAAACCATGCAAGGTCTGCCTGATAGGAAGCAGGAAGTCCGCTGACACTGATTCTCACTTTAAAAGTGTCATCGATGTTCTGAGTGTTTTTCACCTTGAGGTTCAGGGCAACAGTACTTCCTTTTTCAACAGTGCTGGCCCTTGGTGAAACAGCAATATTGGCGCCGCCTGAAAGCTGAACAACACGGTAAGGAACTGAAGTATTGGCAGTATTTCCGGCAGCGTCAGTTGCATTAATCGACAGAGAATAGCTTCCGACGAGAGACGGAGCAGTTATGCTGCCCTGCCAGACCCCATCTATATTGTTGAGCTTTAGATCTCCTGCAGTTACTTCTATTACTTCAGTGTCATCAGTTGCATTTACACTGATATTAATCGTAGCACCTGCAGTTGTGTTAGCAGGGAAGAGGACAACAGACTCAATTACAGGATTTGTTGTGTCCGAGCTTTCCTGGG
>JASGVX010000061.1 GCA_030054735.1 Methanobacteriota archaeon
AAGTTTAGTATGAGATATTATTAATTGATCATATGTAAACCTAAAAGTTACGTACAAATACTATGTATTATTTCAAAATCGGCATCAAGAAAAATTATGAAAATTAAATGTCGACCTGCCGAAAGAATGATTATTTCAATATTCAACAGGTAAACTATTTTAGATATGAAAGATATAGTTTAACTCATTTGGGGATACAAAATGGAAAAAAAAGTACAGACCTACTTATTGAGAAGCAGAAAAAAAATAATAATTTCCAGCGTAATTTTGATTCTTTTAATAGCAATTATAACTTTCTTCCTATCAGGTTTACCATCCGGGAGAGTAGTTTATGTAACTACCGACGGCAGTGGAGATTTCAACTGTGATGGTGTCGATGATCAGGTCGAAATAAATAAAGCTCTTGCTTACGTGGCAGAAAATCCTCTGTTTACAACTGTTCATCTGCAAGGGGATGCTACATACATAATATCAGATAGTATTCTTATTGGAAGTAATACCGTCCTGGAAGGAGATTCCACAGCCGTAATCAAGCTTGAAGATAAATCAGACTGGCCGGAAGACAAGCCTATAATTACACAGATGGACAGCTCAGGAAACCATGATATAACCATAAGGGGGTTTGAGATAGACGGAAACCATGACGGTAATGCAGAAAAGAAGAGAGGCGCAGGATATCATAATCTGATTCATCTCCTTGATTCCGAAAACATAAAGGTGCATGACATGTATATGCACGACAGCCACGGAGATGGACTGAAAGTTACAAGATGTTCAAACATTCAGTTTTACAACAACAAAGTGTATAAGTTAGGCCATGATGCCCTCTATGTTATCTTTTCTTCAAATGTGAAAGCCTGGGACAATAGAATAACGTGTAGAACAAATAGTGGCTTGAGGATTTACAATTCAAACCATGTAAAGTTTTACAACAACACAATTAACTCCGAAGGGGAAGGAGGAGCGGGGATTCAGGTCCAGAAAGAAGGCGCGTCAGTCGTTATGGATGATATTGAAATCTACAATAATTTGTTATATGAAACCAATGCTGCCGGCATCTGGATTACAGGTCACGGGTACAAATATTCAAAAGACACTGCAAAAGATATACACATACATAATAACAGGTTTTACAAAGCCGGCACCAATCAGGGTGCTGATTGGGCAGGAGGCATAACGCTCAATGGGTTCCAGAATACCCTCATAGAAAACAATCTATTCGACGGGTGCTATGGTGCAGCCATTGCCCACAAAAGAGTTCTGGCATTTTCAGCTCCCGAGTCAGGATACACGACTATTGTAAAAAACAATATAATAATTAATACACAGCCCAGCCGTACAGCAGGAAAAGGATATGCAATATTTAATAAGTTGAACAACACCCATTCATTTATCCTGGAAAACAACTGTCTTTCAAACAACGCTGCTGGAAATTACTTATATGCAAATTCAACATCCGACGTTAATGTCGATAAAGACTATGTAGAACAGATGATCAAGACTGAATCTATGAAAAAAGACTTCCCATGGAGTGAAGCATTGTCTGCAGGGCCACAGTGATCTTAATAAGGTAGAATCCTGTGTAACTCACATGATATTCTTTGAATAACATGCCCAAAAAATGAAAGTATTTGAAAGTACTTTCATGTCAAATAATTAAAAAGTCCTGACTGTCTCTTACTTTATCCCCAAAAAAGTTTAGCAGCCCACATAAGCAATTTTTTTAGTTTTCTTCTCTCCATTATCTTTTCGAGAATCAGCCAATATCATTGTAAACAGGATTAACAGGAGTAGAAAAAATTACCCGTCGGTAGAGTGCATTTTCTGTTCAATGACCGAAGACTCATCTTAAACGGGCAGTGATCCTCTTCTACTATAATACAAACGTGACAGCCGCAGCACTTTGAGAGATTTACATCTTTGAGCATCAAATACTCAAATTCGACATCACTTTTAGACTGCATGAATTCTTCAATCTTCTTCACACCTGTGTAAGATTGTGGTCGTCTCTCCTATCTTTCGAAGGATAGAAAAGTTATGCGGCGATAGGAATTGTGGATCTCAAATCTCTCCTTGAGATGCAGGAAATAATCAGGACTCTAGTGTCTTGTCAGCATCAATATGTCGTATGAATTCAATTGTATCTATTCAGAATCATTAAATCTTTGAAGGTTGACGCAACACTGGTAAACAACTGACTTTCCGCAGGTGCGACAAGAAGCTATACCATGAATTGCGTCATACGCTACCTTTTCCATTTGAGGTAATCCTACTGTGACATGCATAAATGGTAACGTTTGTGTTTGAAGCCCACATGACAATATCAAGAACTTAAGGAACATTGCTTTGATAATTGGTCAGGATTAGAATATTATGAAGAACTTAAGGTGAATCATTGCAAAAATCGTGAAGTCAACTGGAGCTTCAAAGATATTGAAATATAAAGGCTCTTGGCTACGATAATCCAAGTATAATAAAAAATTCGTTAAGTTACTGACCTCGCCTAATTCAAGTCTTGTTGTCTCCTAATATTGAATTGGTTTTCTGAGGGCTTGATAATTATTTATGTGATTTGTTTTATTCTTATAGGGAGGGTAAGCGTTTTGCTGCGTTTTATTTTAATTATTATCCTTTAGACCCTATAATAGAAAAAGTCTTCATTTTCACTATAAGGGTTATAACTAAAACAGTTTTATATATATATATATATATATTCTGTATTATTCTTTTTGGAATTGCTTACTAACATAATTATTTTAGCATGAAAGTGCTTTCAGGTACTTTCATTTTTTGTGCCTGTTATTCGAAGAATTTCATATGTGTTTTATTAGGCCCTAGTAAAAAAGTGTCTCTTGGTATTGTTTTATCTATGAAAGTATAAGCTCTGGTTAAAACGTAGAAAAACTTAAAAGTAGAGAAGCGATTTAAAACAGTAAGGTGCTGGAAATGCTGTATAGAAAAATGCCAGGGAACGGAGACGAACTTTCAATACTTGGATTCGGATGTATGCGCCTTCCTCTCAAAGAAGGAAAAATAGATGAAGAAAGAGCCAGACTGCAGGTGCAATATGCAATCGATCACGGGGTAAACTACATAGACACAGCATGGCCTTACCACATGGGAGAAAGCGAGCCTTTTCTTGGGAGAACACTTGCTGGAGGATACCGCCAAAAGGTCAAACTCGCAACAAAACTGCCTTCATGGACCGTGAAAAGCAGAGAAGATATGGACAGAATCCTTAATGCCCAGCTTGAAAGGCTCAAAACAGACCATATAGATTATTATCTTGTGCACGGGCTCGTGAAGGCATTGTGGGACAAAATGGAAAATCTTGATGTTCTTAGTTTTCTTGACCAGGCAAAAGCTGATGGACGTATTGTCAATGCTGGCTTTTCTTTCCACGGGTCGCTTGATGATTTTAAGCGCATTGTGGACTCTTATCCTTGGACTTTCTGCCAGATACAGTACAACTTCTTGGACGAAAAGAACCAGGCAGGAACGGAAGGACTTAAATATGCCGCTTCAAAGGGTCTGGGCGTAATTATAATGGAACCCCTGCGCGGAGGGAAGCTGACACATCCTATCCCGCCTGCAGTCCAGGAGATATGGGACGGAGCCAGTGTAAAACGCACTCCAGCCGAATGGGCTTTTCGCTGGATATGGAACCACCCCGAGGTTACGGTTGTGCTCTCAGGCATGAATGAAGAGTCTCATATAAAAGAAAACCTGAAAATAGCAAATGAAGCTTACCCTGGTTCCCTGACTGAAGCTGAACTGAAGATAGTAACCAAAGTAGAACAAAAGTACAGGGAGCTTATGAAAACGGGATGTACAGGCTGCAGGTATTGTATGCCCTGCCCTTCAGGAGTCGAGATTCCTGGCTGTTTTGAGATCTACGATAACTTCTACCTCACAGGGAATGAAAAAGAAGCAAAACTCATGTATGCGGCAAAACCCGGAGGGATAATAAGAGGGGATGTTACGGGTTATGCTTCTCAGTGCGTGCGGTGTGGGCAGTGTGTTGAAAAATGCCCCCAGCACCTGGATATACCTTCTTTCCTTGAAGCTATTGCAGAAGAATTTGAGGGAAAAGATTTCAGGGGTTGGAAGGTTATTGCAAAAAAGAGCTTTGGAAAAGAGTAAGATCAGAGAATTAACCGGTAATCTTTTTAATCCGGTATCTTCTTTTTGAAATTAAATCTGATGTTGGGAAAAATTTCGGCTTTTTTAATTTACCCGATTTTCGGGAAAAGAGTCTTCAAAAGTGTCTTCAAAAGTGTCTTCAAAAGTGTCTCCTATTCCCAAATCATTCAGATTCTTCGTGCGTAGCCTGATATAATAGCCTCATGAGGGAATACTTTTTCTTGCGCAGGGTTACCCTATAATAGGGAACAATCTTAGGAGAAAATCCCATAATAAAGTCCGTAAATCTTGGGATGTTTGCTGCCATCACATTCATGTATTCGAAATTTCTGGACTTCAGGTCAAGAAACTCATTATAATATAGTAGCGAATTTGGACCCATTCTAGCGAATTCAGGGTTAAGGGCTGAAGACCATGTAACAGTGCACTTCTTACCATACAGGTTCAGATGAGACGCAATTACTTCACCTTCGGGAGTCTCTGAAACAAACATATAGCCTACATCTTTCTCCTTAATCAATTTAAATACCCTCTCAAAGAATTCCTTTGGCACAGGAGGCTCCAGATTTTGTTTGTCATATACAAGAGACAGCAGGTGATAATAAGTATCAAGATCGTTTGAGACTCTCGTTTTAAGTCCTGCTTCCTCAGCGCTTTTAAGTTCTCTTCTGATTTTCCTGGAAAGGTTGCTGTCTATATTTTCTTTAAGGTCTAGATGATGAGTATAATATACACTTGATTCCCATCCTTTCCAGGTAAAAGGTCTTACATCTTCAAGCCCTGGGGCAAGTGTAAGGGAAATGCTGTCAAAGCCCTGTTTAGATAGAAATTCTCTAAGAGCTCCAAGGATCTCGTGTGTGTCCTGCATACGTTTACTGGCTTTAGAGCTGGCTCCTTCTTTTATAAGGGGGCCGCTATAGTCTGTCATAGTACTGTTGGAAGTTGCTATTTTCATTATACCTTTAATATTTTTAATGAAAATAGGACATCCGCCCACAAGCTCGCCGTTTCTAAAGCAGCCATAAATCCTTAAGTCTCTCGATAGGACATCTCTGCAGATCCCCAGCCAGTCACTTGTGTGAAAGAGCGTACCGGGTTGAGCTTTTTCCACAAGCAAATCCCATTCATTGTATTCAGATGGCAGTAATTCCCTGACTTCAATTTCGTCCATTTTAAGCCCCGTTTTGATAGATAGTAATTTGTATAGTCAATTGGTTATAATATAGTAATTTGTATAGTCAATTGGTTATAATATATATAAAGACGAATTTTATGTATTCAGCCCTTGAGTCCTGATTTACAGACTCTATCCACCTGTTTCGCAACACTGTACCAGCTGTAATTTTCAGTAACATAACTTAAACCATTTGACCCCATATTCGTTCTCAAGTTCTTATTTTCAAGCAGCTTCGAAACGGCCTCTGCAAGGGCTTCCGGGTTTTCAGGAGGGACGGAAAGCCCTCCATTCGACGCCTCAAGAGCATCGACAACTCCACTGATAGCACTTGCAACAACTGGCTTTCCGCATGCCATATACTCGTACAATTTCAGAGGGGACAGCCCGATTTTTGCATTCCTTGCCAGGATAAAAGGGGCTGCACATATATTGCTTGCATTGATATAAACTGGTACGCGCTCATAAGGTACCACACCTGTAAAAATAAATCTGTCTTCAACCCCGAGCTCTCGTGAAAGGTTTAAAAGTTCATTTTTCATAACCCCGTCGCCGACAATAAGAAAATGGCAGTCCGGGTGTCTGGTGAGTATTAAAGGAGCTGCCTTTACCAGGTACTCGACTCCCTGCCATGGAGCAAGGTTTCCAACAAAACATACATAAGGAGCTTTCGTGTCAAGCCCAAGGTCTTTTCTACATTCATCCTGCTCAAGAGGTTTGAACAGGGAAGTATTTGCTCCATTGGGTACCACTGTTATCTTTTCTCCAGGAATCCTGTAATCACTCTCAAGAATCGCTTTTATTCCTGGAGTTACTGCGATAATCCTGTCCGAAAACCCGAGAGCTTTCTTCAGAACTAAAACCTTTAACCTGGATTTTGCAGAAGAAAGAGATCTGGATAAAAACTCCGTTCTCTTTTCCTCTAAAGATTTTTCTTCGCCTTTTTTTGATTTGAAGAGGCTGCTTTCATCCTCTGGAATTCCATTTAATTCGTAAACCAGAACTTTGCACCGGCTTCGACAAAAAAGCCCGGCAAGAAAACCGAAATTAGGATTTCTGGTATACAGCACATCAAAAGTTTCGGAGCCGACAAGACCTGCAGATCGTCGGAAATAATTGATTGTAAGAGTCAGCAGGCCTCCAGGGCGCACGTAATGACAGTGTATATTATCAAGATGCGAAAGAGTAGAACTATCAGTGGTGAAGATATGGATTTCATTTCCGAGCTTTGCCAGGTTGCTCACAAGCTCGTGCCTGTGAATAAGCGAACCATCTGCCAGGTAAAGAGGCCATACAATGTCCAGAAAGAGCAACTTCATATTGTCACCCTTAGCATAATTTCGTAAAATAATTTAAACTGTTCATTGCTCTCCTTTTCCGGGCTCTGTAGAATTTCGACTTAAAAATCCCAGGACTCTGGAAAATAAAAATCCCAGTCCCTGGTTTCTATAATAAGTTCTTATCTCCATATCCTGGATTTTTTTCTCCCTTTTCACAACCGAATTGAGGTATCCGTAGAAATACGCAATACCTGTATAGTATGGAGATTTCAGGGAAAAATAAATTGCATTAAACAGGGCCATAGCCAGACTTTTATCCAAATAATAAGCCATCCAGCCATTTTTAACAAATCCTTTCCAGAGCCCCTCCACGGCACTCGTTTTTCGTGTTTGTACCCCAATGACGTCCGCATACTGCCTTAGCTGCCAGCCACTGAGAATTGCTTTGGTGTTGGAGATGGAATCAGGAGAAGGTTCTACCTGATAGCCCTGAGTCTCAAGGAAACAGTCCTTTCTCCAGAGCCTGCCAGTGCCACGGGGCAGATTTTTATCTGAGACTTCACGTGAAAGCTTACCGGCCATATTATAGTAAACCCCTCCACTTGCAATCCCAAGTGAGGAGTCCTTTTCGAATTCATATATTAATTTACCAAAATAGTTTTCTTCGAGTATAGTATCAGCATCAAGAAGGCCTATGTAATCATATTCAATGCTGTTTTCCCTGCAGTATTCCAGTGAATAATCAAATCCCTGTTTGCAGACGTAACCGTAGTGAAAGGTTATATCTCTTGGCCTGGTAGGGAGCCTTATGCTCCGAATCCAGGAATATTTTGTTTTAAGACCTTCCAGAATATGAGGAGTATTATCCGTACTTCCGTCGTCCACTATGACCCAGAGTACAGGTTTTACTTTCTGCCTTGCCACAGACTCGGAAACCTCTGGAAGGTTTATTTCTTCATTTCTTGCAGGTGTAATCAACAGGTATTTTCTATTGAAATCTGATTCCATTTCCCCACCACTCGTAAATTTCTTCTCCACTTGTAATCCATGCTCCTCTGTCGGAACAGTACTGCAGTATTTTCTTGTATAGTTTTACCCAATCTTTTCGGAAACCGCACCCGAAAACGAAGTTGTGCCACAGCAGGGTAATGACCCCATTGAACCTTGCTGTTGTATCTATCAGACCCTTCGTGCATCTCCAGGCTTCTTCAAAAGATCCGGAAGCTTTGAAAAGAGCGACATCCATTACAGTAAGTGGGATTTCCAGGATGTTAATCTCACTTTCTTTTTTCAGATTATATGGTTTGAAAGGGTGGCACATGCCATTTCTAAAGCCTACTGATTCGCTATATCCGAAAGTTGAGTCATAGGAAAAACCCGCATCAGCCAGTAATTCCCAGGTTTCCGGAGTTTTGAATCTGAGATAATGGTTGCGGAAACCCAGGACTTTTTTGCCCAGGACTTTTTCGAGCCTTTCCTTTTCACTTTTTAGAGATTCAAAATTGTCATATGAATAATATCCGCCGTGAAGACCAGCCTCCCATCCCCTATCGGAGATTTCACCCAGACGGTTTTCTAAGTCTTCGATATCATATCTGAATCTAACAGGATCTTCTTTGCTGGCGATAAAGTAAAAAGAAGATTTCGCCCCGAAATCTTCCTCAAGATCCATTATTTCAGAAAAGTTAATGTAGGGAGAATATTCACGCCCCTTAAATTTCCAGAGGGCTGAAGTTGCCAAACCCTGAAAATCCAGACTTTTCAGGCAGTAGACTGAAGACATCAGGCTGTGAGAAAGAGGAGGATAAATATCATCCATATCGTGAGTTAAACAGAGAGCAAAGGCTTTATTTTCCGGGAATTCAACTTTCATCCCGTTTTCTACAAGGTATCTTGAAACCTCAGGAATGGAGGTGGTTCTCAGATTGTCCTCGGAGAAAAAGAAACGCCCGTGTTCATCAAGTTTATTTGGATGATATTCTTCTTTCCGGGTAAAAAGATCCCAGATTTCTGCTTTTTGTTTCAATAAATCATACATGATTCTCAACCGAGGCCTTAGATATGGAAACCCCTTTCTTTTCCCCTCGCTTTTTTTCAGGGATCTCTTCTATGAGTTTTACCATAAATTCGGTTACGTCAATTTTATCCTTAAGAAGGGCATCTTTCTTAAGGCTCCAGTTTCTCTTAAGTTCAGGGTCTTTAAGGAGTTCCACAGCCTTTTTCATGGCGGCTTCTGGATCGCTGTAATTGAAGAGTAAACCATATTTCTCTTCAAGTTCCGAGAAGTTTCCCATAGTTCCTGCAAGAGATGAGACATAGATGGACGGGGTCCCAAGGATTGCGCTTTCTACAGCCATAGTTGCTCCTTCGCCTACACACAGCGTAGCGTAATAAAGAAGGCTATGGATTTTTTCAGGGGAGACCTTGATTCTATACCGATCAAACTCTTCTGCCATATTTCCTTCTGAAGAAATGAAAACCTTCCCGAACTTTTCGAGTTCCTGGACAAATGCTAGCTTATTGTTAATTCCATACTGTCCCACATCATGGTGTGCTCCCCATGAAATAAAGCGTAGAACAACGAAGGGCTCACCTGGCGCCAGACCATGCTCCCTCAAAACCTCAGGATTCGGGGAAAAATAAGCTGGATGAAGATAAGCCAGTTCATGATAGCCACTGTACCTGATTTGCTTTTTTCCCACGTCTTTTTTAAATGACATAGGCGTACAGATGATGTCACAGAAAGGATAGGTAATTTTTTGGGCTATCTCTGCATGTTCAGTGTCATTAAAGATTATGGATTTCTTTCCCAGTGCCCATGCTATATGGGCGACAGGAGGAGAAAGAATGCCAATAATAAGGTCTGGATTAAACTTGAGAGCCATTTTATAAAGTTTAGTTTCTCTTATGAAAAATTCTTCAAGCAGGCGGATTTTACCTTTTTTAACCTTGCTTAAAACTGTATGCGGGATATTATAAGCGTTTAATAGGTCTATTACGACATCTTTGTCTCTTGAGACAACCATGACCTGGTGTCCCTTTTTTTCAAGATTCCAGATAGTATTTTTGAAGAAATGAACATGGGCCGGATGCCCTATATCAACAATGACCCTCAAAGTTTTTCACTTCCTTACTGATACCCGCTTATAATGGATGACTAGGGGAAAAGAACAACAGTTCCTGGAGAAGGCAGTAGTGGAAAGGGAGTAAGAAGGAGTAAATGCCAGATCCGGTAGCAGATAAGGCAATATTTCAAGAAATCAGGACTTCATTCTGCTTCTTATAAAAAGCAGTTGTTGAACCCTGGTTCTTCTTAAGTCCCTTTTTCTGAACCTTACTCTAAGATTTATTGTCCTTTGGATCAATCTGCTACTGAAATAGGAAGAAGGCAACAGCCCCCTATCGGTAGCCCTACCCTATTACAGTGCTTCTTTGAACTTAAGTTTTTGGTTTTGATAGGATCACTAACAATTATTATTAAATGTTAGATAGTTCATAAATAAATAGTTTTGGGAGTAAGATTCCAAACTAAGCTGGTTAAGAAACTAAAACACAAAGCTTCCAGGTATTTCAGTTTCATAAGTTAATTGCCCCTGAGCTAAAGACTCAGGGGTTTCCTGCCTCAGTTCTATAATATGAATTGTCAATATTTGAGGAAGATAACTTTCTGGAAATACGAATAAATAGTCAAAAATTAAAAGGTTCAGGTGGCAAACCCCATAAAGATAATTTCCAGGCCTGCAAAAAGGAAGTTAGCAACAAAACATATCAGCAGCGGGTATATCCCCATATCAATAGAGTCTATTAAAATATGGTCTTCGTTTCTGGAAACCAGAAGCATTTCCTTTAGTCCTACAAGAACTATCAGCCCCAGAACTATTATCCTGTAATATTCAGGAATTCCAAAGTCTGTGTAAATAAAACAGACGCCTGAGCTGGGAAAGCTATTTCCCAGAGTTAATCCTTCTGTACCCAGGATCGACATTGAAAGCACTACAAAATCTCCCATTATAGGTATTGTCAAAACATATACTAAATTCTAAGTGTAGAAACTTATATACTATCAAACTATATAAATATTTAAACCGGCACGAAAATGATAAATATATGAAAGCTTGAAATCGGGAACCTTGAGTTTAGAAAAAAATAAAAGAGACAGCTATCAGGAAATAAATAAGAATTGGAATCGATTACCTGTTCAATTCCCGGAAAAGAGGTAAAGACTATGAAAGTTTCTGTTATAGGTTCAGGGTATGTGGGTCTGGTCTCTGCAGTCTGCTTTGCAGAAGTAGGCCATGAAGTTATCTGCGTAGATATTGATAGGAAAAAAACAGAGCAGATAAACGCAGGCATTCCCCCTATTTATGAAGAAGGACTTGAAGATCTTTTGCAAAAACATGCAGGAAAAAAGCTCATAGCAACTACTGATTATGAATTTGCAGTCAATAAAACAGATATCTCCTTTATCTGTGTAGGAACTCCTTCGGCTGAGGATGGGAGTATAGATCTTTCAATTGTCAGGGCAGCAGCAGCAAGTATAGGTAAAACCCTTGCAAAAAAAGAAGATTATCATGTAGTGGTAGTAAAAAGCACAGTAGTTCCTGAAACCACAGAAAAATTCGTCCTTCCGATTCTGGAGGAAGCTTCAGGAAAGACAGCAGGAATTGATTTTGGTGTTGCAATGAATCCGGAGTTCCTGAGGGAAGGAAAGGCAGTCCAGGATTTTATGAATCCAGATAAAATTGTAGTTGGAGCAATTGACAAAAGATCAGGAAACCTCGTTTCTGAACTATACCGGACTTTCAAATGTGAGGTCACACGCACTGATCCGACAACTGCAGAGATGATAAAATATGCAAACAACTCCCTGCTTGCAACCAAGATTTCTTTTGCCAATGAAATAGGAAATATTTGCAAAAAACTGGGGATCGATACCTATGAGGTCATGGAAGCTGTAGGTAAAGACGTCAGAATTTCCCCAAATTTCCTGAATTCAGGAGCAGGTTTTGGAGGCTCCTGCTTTCCTAAAGACGTAAAAGCTCTTATAGGTAAAGCAAAAGCTATTGGATACCCTCCTGTGCTCCTTGAGTCAGTTATAGCTGTAAATGAGAGGCAGCCGCTTCTTATGACTGAAATCCTGCAGAGGAAAATAGGAAACCCTGCGGATAAAAAGATTGCAGTTCTCGGCCTTGCCTTCAAAAACGAAACTGACGATGTAAGAGAATCCAGAGCAATTCCTGTAATTGCCGAACTTCTCAGGCTTGGAGCAAGAGTTTCGGCTTATGACCCTATGGCATCTGAGAACATGAAGCGTATCTTTCCTTCAATAGAATACTGCAGTAAGGTCTCTGATGCTCTTAAAGATGCAGAAGCCTGTCTTGTGATGACAGAATGGGACGAGTTCAGGAGCCTTGACTCCGAATTCCAGGCCATGAAAGGAAAAACAGTGATTGATGGAAGGCGGGTAATTAAAGCTAAAAACATTGATTATGAGGGACTCTGCTGGTGAGGACCAGCAGAACTAACTCTTCTCTTGTATATCGCTATTTTTTTTGCTTATTTTTCTCAAATTTATCTAATTCAATTATTTTTATATTACCCTGTTCTTCAAATCTTTTTTGCTTCATTTGTTTCTTTTACGTTCTTTTCTGCGGGAGTCTTATTAACTGCAAGGATTTCCCGCAAATATTCAAGTATATCATCTCTGAGGTTTTCGTTTTTAAGGGCAAAGTCCACTATGCATTTTACGTACCCGAGCCGGTCTCCAGTATCAAACCTTTTTCCTTTGAACCTGCAGGCATAGATCATCTGAGACCTGTTCAGCAGCCTGATGCCGTCAGTGAGCTGGATCTCGCTCCCTACGCCAGTTCCGGCTTCTTTTATACAGTCAAAAATTTCAGGTGTGAAGACATAGCGTCCGATTGCTCCTATATTGGATGGAGCATTTTCAGGAGAGGGCTTTTCCACGATATCCTCAAGCACGTAGAGAGAATCGTCAAGAGGCTTGCCCTTTATAATCCCGTAGCTGCTCAGTTTTTCGTAAGGCACCTCTTCGACTGCGATTGTTGACCTTCCATATTTTTCAAAATTCTCTATAAGCTGGGCGGTGCAAGGGTTATCATTTACGATAATATCGTCTCCGAGAAGCACCGCAAAAGGTTCATTTCCTATATGGTTTTCTGCTCTGAGGACTGCATCTCCCAGACCATCTGGCTCTTTCTGGCGGATGTAGTGGATATCAACAAGAGAGGAGATATCCCTCACCAGCTTCAGCATGTCTGTCTGGTGTTTTTTCGCAAGGTGCATCTCAAGTTCGGGGGAGTCGTCGAAGTAGTCTTCAATTGCCCTTTTTCCTCTTCCCGTGATGATAATTATGTCCTCAATCCCCGAAGCTATTGCCTCTTCGACTACGTACTGTATTACGGGCGTATCAATGATCGGGAGCATTTCCTTTGGCATTGACTTTGTGGCAGGCAGAAAACGGGTTCCGAGACCTGCTGCCGGAATAACTGCTTTTTTGACTTTCAAGATGGACACTCCAGAAAAAGGAGAAATTTCATTCAAGTAATTTTAGATATGTATTGTTTATCTTAAACTGCAATTCTAATTAATTTTTCCCTATCCTCAGTAGTTCCGAATCTCCTTTAGAGAGAATTATGGCCTATATCCCCAGAATTGAGAGCTCAGATTGAAGAGCTTCAAGGGCTTCGTTGCAAAAAAAATGTGTACTTTTAGGCTATTATTACTTTCTTTAAATCTCTAATTTACCTTCGCATTATACGTTTCATTCGCTGCGAAGCCAGTTCCTGTTAGCATTGTGAACAAAAAACCAAATATAATTACAATTATATATTTTTATATATGATAACCACTGAGTTAATTTATATTTAAAGATATTTGAAACCTTGTCAGGACATTAACTAAATTTAGATAGTTGAACTGTTAACAGTTCAGATAATTTCTTGCAGCAGCCTTTTATGAGTAACGCTTTTCATAACCCCGGACAACAACACGCTCGACGAAGGAGAGCGGCCTTTCCCGTGAAGCCTGCAAATAAACAGTTTTTTAATAACTGAGGAAGTTTGTTAAAAGCTGAATTACCTGAAAAACGTATATGAAATTCTTCGAATAACAGGCACAAAAAATGAAAGTACTTGGAAGCACTTTCATGCTAAACAAAAAATAATCCATTACGAAAGCAATCATACTTAAAAGGTTATATATCGTTTACAACATACACTTCATGTTGAAATGATCAAAATTTCTGAAAGGAAGTACGATAATGGCAGGAGACCTGAAACAAATCTACGAACGATTTAATCCAAATAAAGCTCTTCAAAATGACAGTTTGGAAAAATATTATGTAGAAATAGACCAGAACGAAATATATATTGGAGATCTAAAAACTAACCTTGAGCTTAGCCTTGAAACTCACGAGCCAATTAAACTTCTTTTTACTGGCCATAGAGGATCAGGCAAAACAACAGCATTAAACCGTCTTGTTTCATACCTGAATAGAGAAATGGGAGATAAATTTTTTATTGTTCACTTTAGTGTTCTCGACCTTCTGGACAATAATGATATAATTTACACTGATGTATTGTTTTCAATACTTACAAAAATTATGGAAAAGTGTCAGGTAGAGTGCGATATAAGCCCTTCACTGGCTGAAAGAGCAGAAAGATGGGGTAAATCCATAACAAAAATAGAGATATCTGAAGATAAGGTGGAAGCAGGTGCAGGCTTTAATTTATCATATTTTTTTGAACTACTGGCACGGATGAAAAGCGAAACAACAACCAGACAAGAAATTAGGGAAGAGATTCAACCACGTGTTTCGGAATTGATTAATCTGATAAATGATATAATTGCTGAAATAGAAAAAAGTGAAAGGCAAGTGCTTGTCATAATTGATAATCTTGAAAAATGTGATTACGAAAATGCATCGGATTTATTTTACCGTCACAGCACCCAGCTAACTCAACCATTATGCAAGATTATTTATACATTCCCTATTTCTCTCCGAAGCTCGAATAATTTCAGCCAGATTAGAGGGAATTTTAGCGTAGATATAATCTATCCAAATATCAAGATTCATGAAAAGGATGGAAATGTAAAGGATACGAACGGTAGAAATTTCATGAGGCAAATTGTAGAAAAAAGAGTTTCTACTGACCTGTTTACTCCCGAAGCTCTTGAATACATTATTGATATGAGTGGAGGTGTTATCAGAGAATTTATAAGAATAATTAGGGATTCGGCAGTACGAGCCATAGCTAGAAGAAAAACCTTGATAGAGAAAGATATTGCCGTAGAAGTAATAAATGGACTCAAAAACTCATATCAGGCACAGTTGAGTGATGAAGATTATGACGTACTTTTGAATATATATGAAACTAAGGACATAAAAAGAGACGAGAAACTTGTTGGCCTGCTTCATAATCTCAGCGTGCTCGAATATACGAATGGAAGAAGCTGGTGTGATGTTAATCCAATTGTCAGGTCGATTCTTGAAGAGAAAAATCTTCTTACAGAAAAATAAAATGAATTAGAAAGTTTAATTAAAAATTGTCGTCAAACAAGGCTTTAAATTATTTAATCTGGGAGCCTGAAGGGCAAAAATATGGAAATGGAACCCTCTCATTTTATGAAAGTCGAAGAGATAATTACACTCCTTGACCTCTCTGAAGACTGTACAATTGCATTTGTGCGCTGTAATAAGCCCATTTTATGTGATGCAATCTACAAGGAAATTTGTGAGCGGATACGTAGTAGAATTCATGTTTACAAGATTGAAATGAATGAAGAATCCACAAATCTCTTTCAGCTTTTAGAGGAAATAACAAAATCCGATTCGTACAATTCAAAACTTAATGAAAATAAAAAAATTGCTTTTTTTGTTTTTGGGCTCGACTGCGCAGTAAAAAAGAAAAACATTAGCGGGAAATCAGAAGCCTTGCTTCTGCTGAATATGATGCGAGAAAAGTTTCTGGAAATCAAACACCCGATACTTATCTGGATAAACAGTGCGTCGCTCAATTTAATCCTTGAGGATGCACAGGATTTTTTTTCATGGAGAACCACGGTTTTTGAATTTGATGCCAAAAGAGAATTAACTTCCAGTCCAAATTTCGAATTTGAGGATTTTGATGGTCTGGACAAAAAAGGGCTGGAAGAACTTGTTGATTATTACAAAAATTTAATTATAGAATTTGAAAACAAAGAATTGAAAGATCCTTATAAATTTGCTTACTGGAATTACAATCTCGGAATGATTCAACTACGTATGGGCTATTCAAAAGAAGCTATGAATTATCTTGAAACTGCAGCATTAATATCATCCAGGTTTGAAAATAAAAACCTAAAAGTTTCTATATACCGTAATCTAGGCATAACATACTACCAGCTTGGAGATTTGAAAAAGGCTCTCGAATATTCAGATCAGGCTCTTAAAATTATTAAAGAGATCGGAAACAAGAAAGAGGAAGGATTTATCCTAAAAAACTTTGGCACAATCAATGTACAACTTGGTGATGTAAGAAAAGCAATTGAATACTATGAACAGGCACTGGAAATTGCAAAAGAAATAGGGGACAAGCGAGGAGAAGGTGCAGACCTTGGAAATCTGGGCATCGCCTACAGTGATCTGGGAGAGACAAGAAAAGCAATTGAATACTATGAACAGGCACTAGATATTGCAAAAGAGATAGGGGACAGGAGAGGAGAAGGAAATCACCTTGGAAATCTGGGGAGCGCATACAGAAATCTGGGAGAGACAAGAAAAGCAATTGAATACTATGAACAGGCACTGGAAATTGCAAAAGAAATAGGGGATAGGAGAGGAGAAGGAAATCGCCTTGGAAATCTGGGGAACGCATACAGAAATCTAGGAGAAACAAGAAAAGCAATTGAATACTATGAACAGGCACTGGAAATTGCAAAAGAGATTGGGGACAGGCGAGGAGAAGGTGTAGACCTTGGAAACCTGGGTATCGCATACCGTGATCTGGGAGAGACAAGAAAAGCAATTGAATACTATGAACAGGCACTGGAAATTGCAAAAGAGATAGGGGACAGGCGAGGAGAAGCTATAAACCTTGGAAATCTGGGTATCGCATACCGTGATCTGGGAGAGACAAGAAAAGCGATTGAATATTATGAACAGGCACTTGAAATTGCAAAAGAGACAGAGGACAGGCGAAGAGAAGGTGCAGCCCTTGGAAATCTGGGTATCGCCTTCAGTGATCTGGGAGAGGCAAGAAAAGCTATTGAATTTTTAAAGGAATCCCTCACAATAGGAAAGGCGATTGAAGATCCGAGGATAGTTGGCCTTTGTGAGCAGAAATTGAAGGAACTTGAAGGGACTGAAGGGTCTGAAGACGATAAAACTTCGAAAATATCCTCCAGTTTCAAAACGTATTTTTAAGGCTTTCGCCAGCAAGCTGAAATTCAAAAATAACTCTTCAAAAAGCATAACTCAGATCAAAACCCCCAGAAGCAAAAGCTATTATATAAATAGCCACAAACTCTAGCTGAAATTTTTTTACCGAATCTTAATTTCTTAACAATCGTTTTTTGCTCAGTTTGTAAAGGTGGAACTATGCCTCATATAATGGAATTACTTGGAAAAACAAAAGTTGTCGTAAAAGACGGAAAGGTTATCGAAGTAGGAGAGCCTGAAATAGAATGGTGCCCCCTCTTTGCCAAAGTCCGCGGAATCAAGAGGATCACCTCTGAAGAAGTCAGGAAGAATATGGAGTTCCGGATAAGCGATTTCGGGATGTTTACTGACAAACGCAGGTTAGAACTCGAAGACTTTGTAGGGTTTGGAGCATCCGAAGTTATGATGACGGGCCTGAGCAGAGGTTTACTTGATACAACAGTAACTGCCTGTGAAGGTGCAGGGACTGTAATTTCCAATAACCCTGTTCTTGTCCAGGGCATGGGCGGTAGAATGTCCGGGCTTGTCGAAACCGAAGCAATCGGTGCCATCATAAAAGGCATTCAGGAACGCGGCGGGATCGTGCTTGACCCCTCTACTGCCATAATGGATCCCGTTGCCGGAGTGAAAAAGGCAGCAGAACATGGGCATAAGAAGATCGCAGTAACAGTTGCATTCTCTGACACTGCTAAAAAATGCAGGGAACTCGAAGCCGAACTCGGGCTAGATCTTGTGGTAATCGCCGTACACGTAACCGGGCTTGACAGGGAAGAAGCTCAGGCCCTTGTCGAAAACTCGGACATCGTAACAAGCTGTGCATCAAAGCCTATAAGGGACCTTGTAAAGCCCCTGGCTCAGGTTGGGACTGCTGTGCCACTTTTTGCCCTTACACAGAAAGGGAAAGAACTTGTGATTGAAAGGGCAAAGGACATCAAAAGCCCAATTCTTATCAATACCATGGCTCTGCCGGTTTTGCCTGAGCATAAGCAGCCAAGAGAATTGAAGTAAAAAGAAAAAACAAAACCGGCTTTAAAGCCGTTAATACTTTTTATTACTTTTCAACCATTTTTAGCTTCTTGTTCACTTTTAGCTTTCCAAGGCTTTCTCCTTAGCTTGCTTTTCTCTTCTTTGCCTTCTTTTTGATCTTATTTTTCCCAGGAGGAATCAGATTCTCTATTTTCTATGAAAAGATTATATTTTCTGGAAATTAAGCATATAAAATACCTCAATATTGTAAAGTTGAGGTTATGGCTTTGCCCTAATCCTCCTGAAAACATCCTTAAAAGCCAGTTTTTTTGCTTCTATAATCGTAAATCCGGCTTCTTCTATATTCCTGGCAGTGTGCCGGGTTGTGTGATCCCCGAGAAGAAAAAACAGAAAAGGATCTATCAGGTCCTCAAACCAAGCAATAACCGGGTTAGTGCTATGCAAATGTTCAAGGGCTATCAGCTCCCCTGAAGGCTTAAGGACGCGCCTCATTTCTTTAAGAGCTTTCACAGGATCAGGAATTGTGCAGAGGACAAAGGTCGTAACCACGTAATCAAAACTCTTGTCCGGAAATTCGAGGTGCTCTGCATCCATAAGGAGAAGATTGACATTTTTCATTTCCCGTGCTTTATTTCTGGCTTTTTCAAGCATACCTTCACTGTTATCGATTCCTGTAAGCAGAGCGTTCGAAGGATAATGTTTTAGATTTCTTCCGCTCCCAACCCCGATTTCCAGAACTTTTCCACTCAGACCTGAAAGTGCCTCCGTTCTCCATTTCCGGAAAAAGAAAAGTTCGAGTGGCAGGTCTATCAGTTCATAAATAGGTGCGATTCTGTTATATTTTGAGACTGCAGACATGGTGGATACCTTTGTGGCCATTGATATATAATTAAAATGTATGACCGGGTATAGTTTTGAGACAACCTGCTCAAACTCAGTTTTAGAATGATGTTTATTGACTTTCTTGAAATCTTCCTGGCCATACCTGAGACTCTACCTGACTTATATTGCAGCAACTTTTAGGTTCATAGCTCTTTGCATATATTAGATCCTTTTGAAAGAGTCTTCTTTTGAAAAAATATTCTTTTGAAAGGTCTCTATTAAAAAGAGTCTTTCTTTTGAATCTCTCTGATACAAAAGGGGCAAAATCAAACCTGTAATACGGAGCATTCCCGAAGCTCTCAAAATAATTGCTTTTTAGCCGGAAAATGATAAATCAGTAAACAAGTTAGTAAGACTTGGAAAATAAATTTTCAAAATTTAAAAATGACATGAAAATTTGGTCCATTTTTGAATGGATGCCGGAAATGAAGTTAAAATCCCAAATTAAGCAGGGAGCATTAAATATATGGTCTAAAGTAGAAAGTGTATTTTCTAATCTAGAAAATATAAAAATATAAATATAAACTAAAAAATATGACCTAAGAAGTATAAAGCATAATATATTATAATATATGAAATATAACTTTATATAATACCAGCAGCAAACAGAATAGAATTGGAAGGTTTAAAATAGAATCATGCTAAAGACTTTAGAAAAAACCGCCTGTAAGCCCGGGCTGACTGCCCACAAAACCATTCAACTTCTCCAAGCGGGAGGCCTGCCCCTGAAAGAAACTCTCATCAAAATAAAATCGGAATTTGGAGATTACTTCAAAGAGCGCGAAGCCGAAATAAACGGCTCTCTCCTTGCCGTCCTTTCAGGCGAAAACTTATTATTTCTGGGACCTCCCGGCACTGCCAAGACTCAGCTTGCGAGAAGCATTTGCCAGACAATTGAAGGCGGAAACTTTTTTAATTACCTCCTGACAAGCTTCTCTACTCCTGAAGAGATTTTCGGGCCCCTCTCCTTAAAAGCCCTTGAAGAAGACGAATTCAGGAGAAATATTGAAGGCTGCCTCCCTACAGCTCATGTTGCCTTGCTTGATGAAATTTTTAAGGCGAGCAGTGCTATCCTCAACAGCCTCCTGACCATACTGAATGAAAGAAAATACCACAATGGGAGAGAAATTGTGGATGTTCCATTGTTATCGGTCTTCGGGGCTTCAAATGAACTTCCCGAAGAAGATGAAAGCCTTGAAGCCCTTTACGACCGTTTCCTGTTCAGGTACAGGCTCTCATATATCCAGGACGATGATAACTTTAAAAAGCTCCTTTTTAGAGAACCTGAAGATTTCACGCCCACTTCAAGCATTTCCGTTTCAGAAATAGAAAAACTCCGCAAAAGTGCAAACTCTCTATCTGTTGACCCTGACGTTGAAGTAATTATCACGGAACTCAGGAAGAACATCCAGCTTCAGGAAATTGAGATTTCAGACCGGCGCTGGAAAAGAATTGTCCAGGTTTTGAAAGTTGCAGCCTGCAGCAGCGGATGTCCGGCTGTTGACAGGACAATGGTGCTTTTGCTACAGCACATGCTCTGGAACCTGCCCGAAGAGAGGGAGACCATCAGGAAAACCGTTTTCAGGCTCGTCGTTTCCGGCGGCACTAATACGGAAAAGCTTCGCCTGGATGTTGAAGACCTGAAAACAGCCCTGAGTATTGCACTGAAAAACGAACTTCCAGTTGGAATAGTCTGCGACAGCTGCGGGGAAGAATTTCAGCTGAGGGAAAATCTTGAGGTTCACCATGCTGCCTGCCCAAACCACAGCTATACTCTCAAACAGGAAGGGAACTCAAGGATCTATCCTTATGCTAACCTGATGAAGGAAATTGAATCTCTTCATGCAAGTTCCGGAAAGAAAACTACCCTGTCTCAAGCCCAGAAAGAAGTTTTTGAAAAGGAATTCGAAGCCCTGGCTGGCAGGGTAAATAAAGTAAAACAGCGGCTCGAAGAAGAAAAAGAACTGCTCAGAGAGCTCATGGATGCAAACATCTGGCTTTCAACTGCCGACAAAAACGAAGCCCTGCTCCTGCATGATACGGGAAATACACAGCTTTCAGGTACAGAAACACTCATCAAAGAAATCCGTGATATCCTTGGCTTGCAGATTAGAGAAAACAGGGATATGGATTCCAGATCCTTAAAACCATCAGCTTCAAAACCATTATCGTCCGGCTCTCCCTCTGACACTCATACTTCAAAAATGGATGCAAAAATCCATGTGCCTGATTCGGGCAGCAACGCTGGGGGTTTTATTAAAGGGCTCGGGTCCAGATTTAAACTCAGATAAGCATAATTAGTCAGGTGTTGAGGTGTTGATATGGAAGATTCAGCCGGTTTTTTAAGCAATCTGGATAGCACCTCTCCCGGGTCTTACTCTTTTTTTTCAAGAAGCAGGCTCTGGCATGATTTTCTTTCTGTCCAGAGACAGACCGCTATTCTTCTTGAAGGGGAATTGAGAAGCACTATTGCTTACCCCAGGATAATCCCTCGACCCCTTCGTGAGAAAATCGCTGAACTGATTGCCCTTGAAATTCTCTTTGGACAGCCGTACGAAATAAAAGATACTGAAAGGTTTATAGAGACTTTCGGGGCATTTTATCCCATCTTCCTGACTTTGAAAAACTCAAGGCCATGGCCCAAGCTCCAGAAAATTGCAAAACGAAGCAGAGGAGCCGGGGTTGCATGTCTGAAACTTCTTCTCCCCCTAATCTACGACCTTATGGAGCGTTATTCAACAATTCAGAACCGTGTTTCGGAAAAGGGATTACTAAAAGAACTTGATGCCGAAACGGAAGCAATCTTAAGGGAGTTTGAAAAAATCCTCAATCAAACCTTCCTTCTCAGGAAAAGCAGTTATTCAGATGATTTTTCAGCCCGGAGTTTTCAGGGCTCTAACCATCTTTCAGGGCAGCCTGACCTTTATGAGTCTGTCCTTGATTTCATGCAACAGGACGGAATCCAGGCTTTTCTTGACGGAATAATGGAAGGACTGTACTCGAGGATGCAGGAGTTCATCTCTGAAATGGAAGAAAACCTGGACCTTTTTGACACACTCTCCCTCCTCTTCCCAGGCAGGAGCTGGAGTTATTCCGTAAAAGAGCTTAAAAAAGAGCCTTTTTATGTCCAGCTCAAGACCCTGAAAAGTTACTCGGTTTTTTTTGAAAAAAACCCTGACCTCAGGAAGATCATAAATTTTATAGGCAGACGGGAATTTGAGCCCCCGGCTGAGCGCATACGTTATTCGCCTTTTGGAAAAAACCGAATTCAGACGGTGAGGTTTTCAGACTCAATAAATAACCTCCTGCCCATGGAAGCCGCAAAACTCCTTAATCCTTCTCTAAAGCGAAAATTCTATGCTGATATGCTTGAAGGAAAACTCCTGAGCTACCAGATGCTCGGCAAACATTATACGGGTCCTCCCCGAATAAAGCCAAGAGGCCCTATGATCGCGCTCGTAGACACTTCGGGTTCCATGCACGGGACTCCACAGACCCTTGCCAAGTCCGCAGTGCTCGCAATGGCAAAGCTGATGCTCTCTCAGCAGAGGGACATGAAGGTTATTCTTTTTGCCTCCACGAGCCAGCACCTGGAAATCGAGCTCAGCAACAGAAAAAAGATGTCAGAACGATTTCTTAATTTCCTTCTCTACACTTTTGGCGGCGGGACGGATTTCAATACCGCGCTTGCTTCAGGCCTCAAATCCCTTAAGGAAAAGGATTTTCAGGGTGCAGACCTGCTTTTTATTACCGACGGGAAGTCCGAAATCTCTGACGAGCTTGTCCTTGCCCGCTGGGAAGAGGCAAAAAAGAAGTATAATGCAAAGGTCTATTCGTTGATAGTTGGAGGAAGCGGAGCTGGCGGGCTTTCGCAGATCTCGGATTATACGTATATTGTGGAGATGGAGCAGGACCCGGAGGGCAATGGAGTAATAGTTAAACTGATCGAGACTCGTGAAACTGAGTAAATTAGATTTCTGGTGAAAAAATGGGTAAGCAAAAACCAATCTCTGACAGGTGGCAAATGGAGGATATCCTTTCAAAAGCAAAATTTATCCGCATCGCCCTTTCAGATTCCGAAACTCCATATATTGTCCCTATGTCCTTTGGCTATAAAGAAAACGATATCTATCTTCACAGCTCCCGGAAAGGCAGGAAAATAGAGATACTTAAAAAGAACCCCATGGTCTGTTTCGAAGCCGCCGTAGAAAACGAACTTATCACTGCTGATGAACCCTGCAAGTATAATTTCCGGTACATGAGCGTTATTGGGCACGGGAAGGCAAAATTTCTGGAAGATTATACTGAGAAAGTTAGGGGGCTTACTGTGCTTTCAGAGCATTACGGAAAGAAGGGGCCTTTTGAGTTTGAAGAATGGAAGGTTAACAGGCTGTGTGTGATTAAGATTGAGATTGAAAGGATGACCGGGATAGAAAGCGGTTTTTAATCTGCTTTCTTCTTAACTGCTAAAGCCTTCATAAGGCGTTTACTGTAAAGTACTGTAAAGGCTAAAGTTTAACAGTAAACCATGAATATAGCTTACTGTTTATATTGTAGAGGCTAAAGCTTAAAGTAAGCCTTATGTTCTTGTTTTAAGGAAATTTTGAGATGTTTCAAATCCTGATTGCTAACCAGTCATTGACCACCAGTATAAATATTTCTGGAATCAAAAGAGGAATCCTTTGGTTTCTCTCCCTGGGCTCTCCCAGAGCCTCCCTGGGCCGTCCGAATCTTGAACGCCTGCCAACCGGATATTTTTTCCTTAATCCTGATCACGTTTTTGAATTCTGGTGGATATAGGCACCTCCGCCAGCTTGTCTGGAGGTTCTGCACAAAACGCAGAAAGAAAATTGAGACTAAAGAAGAAGCTTGAAAAATAAGTCTTTTTTAGCAGGTTTAAGTCCTATTTATATCCAGAAAGGAAATTTGGCTATTTCAACTCTTATTTTTGTTCTTCAATTTTTTGAGACGGCCGCTCTCCTTCGTCGAGCGTGAAAAGACAGACTCGGTATAGCGAGTGATGTTGCATGGGTTGAAATTCATAAAAATCACTCACAATCCCACAAGCGGAAAGCTCCGCAGGCGTAAGCGCATCAAGCACCATATGAGAAACAAACCCGGCCCCTGCAAAAAAGAGTCCGAAAGTAACTTCATCTGCCAGGCCGCCTGTTAAAAACAATGTACAAGTATCCTTCAGAAATACTAGCAGAAGTGCCAGGAAAAGCAGCGTATGGAAAAACGTCCTATGGTGCCGGTTTCCGGGAGGCTTGATTATATCAGGCAGTACAGCTCCAGGAGTTGAGGACGCTAAAGCTATCGGAAGAATCACTGGGCTGAAAACAAGTCTTTTTGAAAGCAGATCCCAGATCAGGATAAAAGACATCAATAATCCTGCTTTCATATGCATTTTTCGATCTGCCACAATATCTTTCCTATTTTCCAGCTTTTTCTTTCTTTTTATTTTTAACCTATTATTTATTTTAACCTATTATTTATTTTAACCTACTAATTATTTTAACCCATTAATTATTTTAACCCATTAATTATTTAACTCACTAATTATTTTAAACAATTCATATATTATCGTTATTATTTCTATTTTTTTGCTAGAGTTTGACTATTGTTCCACATATTACATAATTCAATATTGAGCATTAGATAATAATTGCTGAGATCAAATTATTTTATGCATAAGGAAATAAGCAAAACCACTTAAAACCAGCCTGATAGAAGAGAACACAACAGAAACCATTGAAAAAGCCAGCAGGTAAACGTTTAAGGTAAGGATTCCTGAAAAAAAGCCGGAAAAGTCAGCATTGAGGAGCAGGGCAAATGCATTTACCAGTAAAATGAAGAAGAAAATTGTAATCAACCCCTTTGATGCTCCTTTAAGGTCTTCTTTACTCAGGGCTATATGGGACGAAATTGCAATTGCAAGGGCAAAAAAGATCCAGAAATTGAGGGAAATCAGGTTTTTTGCCGAAAAAATGCTTTTAAAAAGCTGGGTTGTCAATGCCAGAATACTCACTAAGGTTCGGGAATCTGGTTGACTCGCATCAAGAGCCAGGTAATTTGAAAACATAGCAAATGAGTCAGGCAGAAAGACATACATCCCAAGGATAAGTGCTGCCGTTCCGCTGAAAATGGGGCCCATGCCTATGAAAAAGTTCCCTATGTTCTGATAGAGGCTTTTTGAGTCCCAGCTGTGGTTGACGTACCCAAGGACTCCCTCCCGGGGCCTCAGGCTGAAGAGCTTAAAGCCGCTTATTCTGTGCTTGAAAAGATAGCACATAAGCAGATGGCCTAATTCGTGAACCGGTGTGCCTATCCAGGCTGTAAGCATTATCCCTCTCATACCGGAGACACTCTGGACATAAAAATTAGCTCTGTGCTCAAGCACTCCAAGGACCAGGCCTGTAAGGACCAGAGCACCTGTAACGCAGAGGGTTTCGGACAAACTGAGTTGTAATATTTTGAAAAGTATATTTTCCATTCTCAGGTTCCTTAATTTCAAAAGTGAATGAGGTCATGGATATTATATCCAAATTGAACTCATTCAGGATTAAAGGCTTTACTTTTTTTCCTGTACCTGTACAGGATATGTTTCTGCATCCCTATTTAAGTTTATACTATAGTTTAGTCCAATGCCGGGTTTTTTCCCACACCTGCATCGTTCTCTTTCTGGGAATAGATCCAGAGAGGGATGTAAAGTGAAAGCACTACGAAACCAACTATCGTAGAAGTCCAGCCCAGTTCAAGGCTGTTAAGGTATATTATTCCAATAAGACATAGAGGCAGGTTAAAGAGCCCAAAGAAAAGTGCTACGTATTGCCAGCCTCCTGGGGCTTTGAACGGCCTTTCAAGTTTTGAGAACTTCGGGTCAATTTTTGCCTTCACATATGCAAGCAGACTTATCCCATTGGCACAAACATAACCTATTGCTGATGCAGCCACTATAGCTGCAGGGGTCCCCAGGAAGATGAAACCCATATTCAGGAGAGCAATGACAATCATTGCATTAATCGGAGTTCCATGAGGAGTCATTTTTTCAAAGAACTTTGGCAGGTTTCCTTCTTCAGCCATGGAGTACATAGCCCTTGAAGCTCCCAGAAAAGCAGTCTGGATAATGAGAACCATTGCTGCAATCAACATGAGGATGCTGAGAACCCCTCCTATAGAACCGAGGGTCATCCGGGCCATGGGAAGCATTGGCGAAAACGGCTCTGCCAGGATTCCTTCAATACCCAGAGTTCCTGTACATGCTGACTGGACAAGGATATAAGTCACAAGGCAGATAGACCCGCAAATAAAGAGTGCTTTGGGCACATCAGATTTTGGCTGTTTATATTCAGGTCCGTAAATAGCCGCGGTTTCCCAGGCACAGGCACTCCACTGGGCCATTGCAAAAAGCCCCAGAAGAATCAGGATGTGATTTATATCCCAGCTCCAGTCAGCTGGAAGCCAGTAGCCTGTGATGTTGCTCAACTCAAAGTGCCCTGTTGCAAAGGGTGCAATAGATATAATAATTAGCGGGGCAAGTGAAAGCGCTGCAAGGATATACCCGAGCGTTGCTCCGCTCGATAGCCCGCGATAATTGACCAGGATAAGAAGCACGAATACGACTGCACCTGTCACCAGATAAATTGGGATGTCAGGCAGGTCTGCAAGTGCAGGAACCAGACTTTTGAGATAGCTTCCGATAAGGATTGAATAAATTGCAAGAACCGGATTCCAGGCAAACCAGTAGCTCCAGGCGCTGAACCCTCCGAGCAATTTGCTCAAGTCATATCGTTTGTTCTTATTCCTGCTTCCAAAGACACTCTGAGCGTACCCGGGAAGGCCGGACGCTTTGGGAAACATTGTGGCAAGCTCTCCATAAGCAAAGTTTTGCATGAAACCCTGAAAGACAGATAACGCCCACACAATGATTGCAAAAGCCCAGACATAGCTTGCAAAGTAGCCTATAGAAGGAAGTATCAGCATAGGAACACCAAGGGCAATTGCAAGTCCCTGCTTCCAATCAATTGTCCGCTGAAGTCCCCCCGATTCATTTTTTTCGTCGCTCATTTTATGTCCACTCCATTGATTATTTCTTAGTGTAATCTGATGATTCGCACAGCTCTTCTAGCATAAATATACATGCAGAAGCTGTAAGAAGAAAAAATGGAAAGAGATTCGGAAGATACTCAGGAGCCAGGAAGGGAGAATGCTCCAGTTTTTCTGCTGTAGCCGCTCCCTGAAAAATCTCCTCCTGTTTTCTAAAGAATTTCAGGGGAGATATGGCTCCTGATCTCTTCTTTACTTTTGTGACCCAATTTTGTGCGAATTTGCTTGTTATTCGTCTGTTTATCTGATCTGTTTTCTGAAAACTTCACATGAGTTAATCTTTACATCGAGCAACTTTTCGATGTTCATTTTTGCTGCAATGCCCTTTGCTGCACCGGGTACGGATGTTATTACACCGATGTTGAGTTCCTCACGGAGTTCACGCATAACGTGCTCGTCTGAGAGGTCCATGACATCGACATTGAGCTTCTTTGCGACGTATTCCTTTGCTTCTCCAATCCTCATGTTCTTTGAGAACTGCATCCTTGCAACAAGGTCTCCTGCTGCTCTCATTCCAGTCATACCGGAAGCCATTATGTGTGCGATCGGCATACCCAGAGGGTCGCCGACCCCGACCTATATGCCGTCTGCGCCAGCAATTTCGATCATTGCTTTACTGGACCTTGTGACTGCATCAATTGGAGGAGTCTCAAGCATCGGGATTCCACCAACACCCATTCCCATATCGACGTGACAGGGAATTGGAGAAGCTTTAACAGCTGCCTTCATGAAGGTAACTGCTCTGGCAAGGTTCCAGGCTAATGTCTTGCTGGTGTTTGTGTTGCACACAGGCCCGAAAACGTTTGCTCCTGCCTTTGCAACAAGAGGTGCCTGCTGGTGCGGCCAGAGGCCTGCAAGGGTTACACCGTCATACTGAAGGTTTCCGTGCATACCGAGTACGCATTCTCCTGCCATTCCTGCTTCTATGTACATGTTAGGGAACTCTTTTCTAAGTGCCTCGATCGCATGGAGGGTACCATACATATCTGCATCACCGGCTGCTCCGGTTGTGTCAAAGTTAACACCGTCTGCACCGGAGGCAAAGAGCTTCTGCATAACCCATACAGTATCCCTTGTGAGGTGTTCTGCAGCGTGTTCCATAGAGTCCCAGGCTTCCTGAATCTTGAAAGCTTTCATAAGGTCGCCGGGGTTTTCATAAGGACCATCAGGGGTGTAGTAAAGGCCCATGTTTGGCATTGCACCGTAGAACAGAGGGATAATCATGTTCTGCTGGCAGACTTCCATTGTCTGGCACTCGTTTGAAACTATAGGTTTTACTGGCTTGTAACTGTAGTCAATGTGGCCGAGTTCCATTGTGTCTGCACCAAAAGCCCTCTCGTGCATCATACAGCCGACGAGCCGACTGGAAGGAATACCAACACCACTGTTGCCCTGGTCGCCGTCAAGCCTTATGGTACCGATGTCGTGAGTAACTGGTACTTCCATGCCCTGTTCAACACTGACAGCCTTTCCGGGCATCATAAGGATTTCTGCAAGCTTGTCGAGTTCATCGGCGCTAAGGGCAGGAATTTCGCCAAGATCAGCAGCATTTGCAGTACCGGCTTCGATCTCTGCCATAATTTTTTCTTTGCTAAGGAAGATCCTCTTTCCGTCTCCCATTCTCAAAGCGTATTCAGTTGCCATTTTTATTCTCCATTGTTTAAATAATATTTCCAGAACTATATAAATGAACTTAGCTAACTAAACTGGATGCTTAATTAAACTTCCGAATTTAAATTGAAACACCTTAGACTGCAATCTGGAGTTCAGAGCAGCAGTTCTTTTGCCTTTGCAACAGCCTCGCTTGCGTTTTCCGCATAGCAGTCTGCTCCGATCTTGTCAGCCCAGGCCTGGGTTGCGGGAGCTCCCCCTACCATAACCTTCACTTTGTCCCTCATGCCTTCTTCCTTGAGGAGTTCAATTACATCCCTCTGTCCCTGCAGTGTTGTGGTCATAAGGGCGGAAATTCCAATCATATCAGCATTGACTTCTTTTGCCTTCTCAATAAACTTCCTGGTTGGGACATCACGGCCGATGTCGTGCACTTCAAAACCGGCAGACTGGAGCATAGTGGACACTATTGCTTTGCCTATATCATGCACGTCGCCTTCTACGGTACCGTTTACGATAACGCCGAGTTTACTGCCAGAAGCTCCCTCAGGCATAAGCTCCTTAAGGGCATCGACTCCTGCAGTCATTGCATCGGCAGCCATCATCACATGTGGCAGGAAAAGCTTGCCTCTTTCAAAGCGGACTCCCACTTCGTTCATGCCTTCTGCAAGCCCCTTTTCTATGATATCGGCCGGTTCCATTATCCCTTTTGCCTTTTCAACTGCAGCGAGTACTGCATCTTTTTTACAGGAGATTACTGCTTCTGAAAGCTCCTGAATTAGTTCTTCTATGGTTGGCATTTTTTACCTCCAATTTTTCGTTAGATTCTCTCCTCAGTATTTTAAAAATCAATACTGAAGCCTGATTTCCGATCATCTAGATATTATACATGCAAATTATATAACCCAGTCTGTGGGATTTTTTCTTAATGGTGCGGAATTGGAACTTCCACTAAGTGTTGTTACCTGACTTTGACAGTTAGATACATATAAAAGTGCTCTTTATTTTATATTTTTCGGTTATATGAAAATCACAAAACAAAGAGCTTCCCCTACAATCCCTAACAGGGATATATATGTGTTTCTATCTGATATATTCTTTCCGTCCAATTCTTTTATGGAAAACTTAATTTCTGTGATATTTTTGGCAAAAATAGAAGCAAGGTCCTGGTCTCAATAGTTTAATAATCGCTTTGTTAAGCTGCAAATTGATTGAGAATTCCAGTATCAGAGAAGCAGGTAGAATTTGGGCCAAAAAATGAGAAAACTCTCCTCTCCTGCGTGCAGACAATCCAGAATTTTTTCCTGGGCTTTTGCATAAGGACCTGATCCCTTTCAAAGGGGGAAGAGTTTCTACTGGCAATTGATAAGGATCCGGTTTTTATGGGCCTGTGGTCCCCATTGATAGTTGCTGGTTACTATGTCTCTTGTGCCTTCAAATTAGGCAAGATTTTTCTTCCTGATCCCGAGGGCGGCTACAAGCTCTGCAGGATGTGGAAGTAAGCCGTAACAAAGCGAGCAAGAGCAGCCCCTGGATCAATGAGAACCTTTCTTTTCCTGGTTTTTACAGAATATGGAAGAGACCTTGCTCTAAAGGACTCAGATCCCGGTATATCGGTCTGCATATGGTTCTATCTGCTTGCAGGAATAAAAGCACTTTTTTGATTATACTCACATTTGTAAAAAATAGGTTTCGGAACTAAAGGTATCCGAAGCTGTAAAAAGCCAAAAACTTGAAATAGGTAGATTCAAATTATTTATTTGGGTGAAAAATTCTTGAAAAAGACTTTTGAGAAGGTTTACCAGCTAAAGCTTTCCATGAAGGGCATTACTCCTCAGATCTGGCGGCGAATCCAGGTGCCTGAAAATTATACATTCCTGAAACTTCATGATGCTATCCAGGTTGTAATGGACTGGTACGATTACCATTTGCATGAGTTCGAAATGATAAACCCGAAGACCGGAGCGACTGATATAATTGGAATGGAAGGCGTAGATTTTGAAGATTTTAGAGAGAATTTTGTGCCAGAAAAGAAAGCAAAAATCTCTAATTATTTCACGCCAGAAAATAAGGAAGCTTTGTATTTGTACGATTTTGGGGACAATTGGATGGTAAAAGTCCGGCTTGAAAAAATCCTTCCGAGAGAAGAAGGAATAGAGTACCCCATATGTACTGCAGGAAAAAGAGCAGCTGTCCCGGAAGACGTCGGAGGTATATGGGGATATGAAGAGATGCTGGAAATCCTGAAGGATCCAGAGCATGAAGAATATGAAGATACTGTGTCATGGCTGGGGGGAGATTTTGACCCCGAGTACTTTGACCCAAAAGATGTTTCGTTCTGAAGCATTTTCGTTCTGAAGTTTTATACAGTTAAGCAAAAAACAAGCAGCTTGACAGGCTGTCTTAAAACCCAAATCATTTCTACGATTGGATAATGAGAACTGTTAACTTTAAAAACATGAGCAGTTAAGATAGAGAGATTTGGATATGGATTAACCTTATAGTGGAAAAAGTTGACACTATTGTAGAATTAACTTAAGTTTTAAGACAGTTTGTTATTTGTCTTTTTTCCCTCTGATCTACCCTAAGTTCATAAAGAAATTTACCCCGCTGTACAACTATATGTATTCTTAAAATATAATTTCAACATCAGTTAGTTAATTTCCGAAAAATTTATATGCCGCTGATCTTTATATACTCTTATGTAACAGGGAGATCAGCGGAAAACGCTAAAAAATATGTCTCAAAAAATTGCTCTATTTTAAAAATAAAAGCATAATAGAGCTTTTTGAGACCCTGTTGAAAAACGGGTTCCAGCAAAACAAGGATTGAAACCCCGCTCACAACCTTCATATCTATCACTAGCTTTTCCATAGTTGAAAAACGGGTTCCAGCAAAACAAGGATTGAAACCCTGTTGAGAAATACACATCACCTTTTACGGTTCCGTTGTTGAAAAACGGGTTCCAGCAAAACAAGGATTGAAACCCGCTTGCGATTCTTGATGTTATTGTGTCCGTGTCCGGTTGAAAAACGGGTTCCAGCAAAACAAGGATTGAAACTTTTCTCAAATCTTAATTGGGGTTCAACCGGCCTGCAGTTGAAAAACGGGTTCCAGCAAAACAAGGATTGAAACTCACGATTATTTTTTGTTTTCATGTCCTAGTTCTCGTTGAAAAACGGGTTCCAGCAAAACAAGGATTGAAACAGTTCTCCGGGGAGGTTTTCTTGTTTTCTCCATTTTAATGTTGAAAAACGGGTTCCAGCAAAACAAGGATTGAAACAATGTTAATGTTAACGATTCCTGCTCTATCCAGAAACCTTCTTTTGAAGGTTTCTGGCGGAGAGTTCCCCGTTGAAAAACGGGTTCCAGCAAAACAAGGATTGAAACGCGTAGATCTTTTACTTCCATTGATAGGCTCATTTTTTTGTTGAAAAACGGGTTCCAGCAAAACAAGGATTGAAACATAGTTGAGCGATCTCTCCGTATCTGTCAACGTCAGATAGTTGAAAAACGGGTTCCAGCAAAACAAGGATTGAAACTATATATATAGCCATAGCCATCTTTTTTCCCTCTTTGTTGAAAAACGGGTTCCAGCAAAACAAGGATTGAAACTTTTTTATAATAATCAGTAACTCCACAAAGATCTTTGGTTGAAAAACGGGTTCCAGCAAAACAAGGATTGAAACAATGGACATGGAGATGTTTAAAACCCCCACTCCTATTGTTGAAAAACGGGTTCCAGCAAAACAAGAGACATTTTTGCAGATTAGCATCTTTTTTTATTAGTGTCGTGTCAGTCATCAAGGATTATACGATTTTGAACCGTTGTAATCGATTATATACGACATTTAATGCTGACACAACATTAGTTGCTTAACAAACTTTTGCATTTTAAACGTGGCATCTTACAAATTTGCCTGAATTCCGGCTTTTTTGCTTTACTGCAATAATGAGAAATTAGCTCTTTTTTCTTTCCCTATAAGGTTGTTTTTCTGAAGACTTCGATGAGCTATCGAATTGTAGTCTTGACTCTCGAATAGTTCGTCTCCAGGAATATCAGAATCAAGAGACGATTGGTAAGTAATCAATCAAAAGGAGGGACTGAATGATATCCTGGAACTATATAAAAGAATTTCAGATAAAAGTTAAAATTTTTTCAGTTAAGACACTGGAAAATCTGTCTGAAATCCGGAAGAGAACATTGAAGCACACTGGAAAAATCTACAAGACTTTCTGGAGGGTCATACGCTGGACAGAGATTATCATAATCATAGTCGAGCTGTTGCTCAAATTCAGATGAAGTTGTACAGGGAATCCAGCAGCAAAAAAGAGAAGCCTTTAAAGCATCTCAAAAAGCTGCTTGTGAAAGAAGAGACCCTTCGTACTGCCTGGAAGAACCTTAACAGAGACACAAACTCCGTTGGTGTTGACTGTTTGTCTATCAGGCAAGTTAAAGAGTCCGGTGTGGATGATTTTTTGAAAGCCGTACAGAAAGAACTTAAAACTAATCGATACAGGGCTGACAAGATAAGGAGGATTGATATTCCAAAAGAAAACGGTACCCAGCGGCATATAGGGATAATGACTGTGAAAGACAGACTTGTCCAGGGGGCTATGAAGTTGATTCTCGAACCTATCTTTGAAGCAGATTTCGAGGACTCTTCTTTTGGCTTTCGGCCTTCAAGGTCCACAAAGCTTGCAAGCCTTGAAGTGTACAAATGGCTGGAAACAGGACTCAATCATGTAGTCAAGGGCGATATAAAGAATTGCTTTGATAGTATTCCTCACAAACAGATAATGGACTGCCTCAAAGTCAGGATAGGAGATAAATATCTCCTTTCCATCATCGAGGCCTGGCTTAAAGCTGGTGTTGTGGAAGCAGATTCTGTATACTACCCTGAAAAAGGAGTTCCTCAGGGAGGGATAATTTCTCCCCTGCTTGTGAATATCTATCTTTCCCAGATGGACAGAGAATGGAGAAGGAATGTTTTTGACGGGCATGCAGGTAGGTCAGAGGAGAGGCTTGTGAGGTATGCTGATGATTTTGTAGTTCTTGGAAAGAAATGGGTTGACTTTGCACGTATAGAAGCAGTTCTTGCGGATCTTGGTCTCGAAATCAACAGAGAAAAGACCTACACAAGCAACGTAAAAAAAGGCTTCGAGTTTCTCGGTTACACTTTCCGTGAAGTTTCTTCTAAGGAAGGGCTTGAAGGAAAAATTCGGCTTTTACCTTCAGGAAGTTCAGTTAGAAGAGTTATAGAAGCCGTAGAGAAAGCAACGGAGTTTGATCCCTCATCTCCCAGGCCACTTGAGTATGTACTCGAAGATATCCAAAAAGTTGTACGCCCGTGGATGTGCTATTACCACCATACCGAGTACTTGGATGGACTTGAAGAAATTCAGAGATACTTTAATGTACAGCTCCGCGAATATACAAGAAAATACCGGGAAATTGAGCTTTTTAGAATGCAGGAGAAAAGACAGATTTCAAAAGCTTTTTAACCGGTAATTTTTTTTAATTTATAAAATAACTCATAAGTTTTTTTTTGCTGGTTAATATGAAACTCAAGACACTCGAAATGACCTTCAGATCCACAAAAGAGTTCAAAGAGAACATTCTCTGCACCCGCGGCTTTTTTGCAACGAAATTTAATGAATACGTCCAGCTTCACAACCACACTGCGGACAAGCTTGTGTACAGCTACCCCACAATCCAGTACAAGGTTGTCAGAAACAGGCCTCTTATTCTGGGCGTCAACGAAGGAATTGATGTCTTGAAGGAGATTTTTGATGAATTTGATACTGTAAAGCTTGGAGATACAGAATATGAGATCATCCAGAGGTCAATGACAATCAAAAAACAGGAATTCGGGCTTTCGGACAAGAACCATTTTTATGAATTCCTCACTCCATGGTTGCCTTTTAACAAGGAAAACTATGAAAAGTTCGTGAATCTTAAAACGATGGAAGAGCAAAAAGATATGCTTAGAAGGATCCTCACAGGCAATCTCCTCTCCATGTCAAAGGATCTCGGCTACACAGTCCCTGATAAAATAATATGTGATATCGACGTTCAGGTGACAAAAAGTGAGTATAAAAAGGTAGATTTTATTTCATTCTATGGCGGTTTCATGGTAAATTTCTCCATCCCCGACTATATGGGAATAGGGAAATCTCCAGCAATGGGCATGGGAACTGTTAAAAAGATACGTGTATACAGGAATGACTAAAATAATTTGTTGTCTATTTTTCAAACTGAGGTTTTGCCGTTTTCCATCAAATTCCTTATTTTTCAATAATATTTAGTTATAATATTTATTTTGTAAGAAAATTTATTTAAGATGATTTAAAACCAGTTTAGTATGATATAACATCTTTAATTATAATTATAACCATTTTTAATCTTATAAAATAGAAAAAAATTCTATTTAAATTTTTAACACATAATAAATATTTATAATTTTATGAGATTTATAGAAAAAGATTGTATTAAATGCTAATTT